>NZ_JAGQCR010000105.1:0-10576 GCF_024346295.1 Cyanobium sp. BA20m-14 | reverse complement strand
CGCTCGGATTAGCTCAGGCTTACTCGTAACTAGTTGGCTATGATTGTCTCATGACGCAATTCTCTTGTTTTACCCCTTCTGCCAGGGACCTTAATTCATGGGTGAGTAATGATATATTTGATTTTTTATTCCAGAGGCTTCTATCTATTTGTTCACTAATGTTGGCCTACACTATTTTCTGCCTCTCCATCAATCCGCCCTAGCCCAGCAGCAGCCCCTGCCCCCCCTCGACTCCCGTAGCGGCGCTCTGCAGATCAAATAGCAATTCCTCCAGGTTGAGTTGCTCGAGTGCCATTTGCTGGGCTCGCTCAAGCCGGCGCTGCAAGCCGAAAGTCACCTGCTCTGCCGGCGATGACGGCCTCGAGCCTGACCGCTGCTTATGTTCATACATTGGCTCACCCACTGCGGCGAGCACGGCGGCAATGCTGATCTCCCTCGGCGGCTCAGCCAATTGATACCCCCCCAGTCGCCCCCTTCTGGCCACCAGCAGACCGGCCCGGCGCAGGCTCAGCAGGATTTGCTCCAGCATCGGTTCTGGCAATTGCTGGGCGATGGCCAGCTCATGGGTGGAGCGCCAGCGGCCGGGGTCTGCGGCCAGTTCTAGCAGGGCCTTGAGAGCATGGTTTGCCTGCTTGCTGAGCATCAGTTCTGCCTTGCCAGCCGCTCCAGCACGTTTTCGAGGGTGTAGCCGAATAGGGCCGGATCGGGTTCCCTGGAGCCGATATCGGCCAGCCCCAGCTCAGCCCAGCGGCTATCGATGCGTGCCTCCAGCTCCTCTGGTCGCCCCAGGGGCTCGCCCCAGGGGTGGCGTTTTTCCGGCCCGATCTTGGTGGTGGCATCGATCGCCAGGCGCCCGCCCAGCCCCAGCCTTTCGCTTGCGAAATCGAGTGTGTCAAATGGAGTGTTTTCGAGCACAAACAAATCCCGCTGCGGATCCACCTGGGCGCTGATTGCCCAGATCACTTGGCGCGGATCGCGGATGTTGATCGCCTTGTCGACCACCACCACAAACTTGGTGTAGGTGAATTGGGGCAGGGCACTCCAGAAGGCCAACGCCGCCCGCCTTGCCTGGCCCGGGTAGGCCTTATCGATAGCGATCACGGCCAGTTTGTAGCTGAGCCCCTCCATCGGTAGGAAGAAATCAACGATCTCCGGGATCTGCTGGCGCAGGATCGGCGTGTAGATCCGGTTCAGAGCAATGGCCAGCATCGCGTCTTCCTTGGGGGGCCGGCCGCTGAAGGTGGTGAAGTAAATCGGATTGCGCCGCTGGGTGACGCACTGGATCCGCACCACGGGCGAATCCTCCACGCCGCCGTAGAAGCCCATGTGGTCGCCGAAGGGGCCATCAGCCAGTTCTTCGCCCGGAGTGATCGTGCCTTCGAGCACCACCTCGCTGTGGCTGGGCACCTCCAGGTTCACCGTTTTGCACCTCGCCAGGCGCACGCCCTCACCGGCGTAGAGCCCGGCGAACAGCCACTCGCTCAGCTGCACCGGAATCGGGGTAGCCGCCGCCATCACCAGCAGCGGATGCACGCCAATGGCGATGGCGATCTCCAATTTCTTGCCCATGGCTGCGGCCTTGCGCAGGTGGCGGGCACCGCCGCGCACGCTCAGCCAGTGCACCGTCATGGTGTTGATGCTTTGCTGCTGTAGCCGGTACACGCCCACATTCGGCGTGCCGGTTTCGGGGTCTTTGGTGATCACCAGCCCCAAGGTGATGATCCGGCCGCCATCTCCGGGCCAGGGGCGCAGCAGCGGTAGGGCATCGAGGTTCACCGCCTCCCCCTTAAACACCTGCTGGCGGCAGGGTGGAGTGAGATCGAGATCGGGCCGGGCCCTGAGCACATCCAGCAGTACCGAGCCAAAGCGCACCGCCTCCCGGGCCCCCTTTGGAGGACGGGGCTGCTGCAGTAGGGCCAGCCGCTCGCCCAGGGCTTCGAGCTCTTCGGGCTGCTCCATGCCCAGGCTCCAGAGCACCCGCTCCTGGGTGCCGAGCAGGTTCACGGCCACCGGCATCGACGAGCCGATCACGTTTTCAAACAACAATCCCGGCCCGCCGGCGGCCAGCACCCGATCGGCGATCGCCGCCAGCTCCAGATCCGGATCCACCGGAGCGCTGATCCGGCGCAGGGCGCCTCGGGATTCGAGGAGCTCAATAAAGCCGCGTAGATCTCGGCGGCTGCGCTGGGGGGGCGCCGTGGCTGCCATCAGGTTTGACCGGTGCTTCCTACTGTGGCGCACCCTCCCCTGGCGGTGCCGGTGCAGATCTCCTACTTCGCGACTTCAGAAACGGTTCCCGAGGTGGTGCCCCCTGCCCAGGGAGGCCCCGATGCCGCCGTCGTGATCGACGTGCTGCGCGCCACCACCACCATTGCCTTTTCCCTCGAGAGAGGTGCGGAGGCCGTTGAGGCTTTTGCCGATCTGGCCAAACTCGAAGCAGCGGCTAGTGCCTGGCCTGAGCAATCCCGTTTGCGGGCAGGGGAGCGGGGGGGGAAACGCATCGATGGCTATGACCTGGGCAATTCTCCGGTTGCGATCACGCCGGAGCTGGTTTCAGGCAAGCGAATTTTCATGAGCACCACCAACGGCACCCGCTCCTTGGCAGCGGTGAAAGCCGTGCCCCTGCTTCTCACCGCTTGCCTGCCCAATCGCACCGCCGTGGCAACCAGCCTTTGGCAGAAGCAATGTGAAAAGGTATGGATTGTGGGCAGTGGCTGGGAAGGGGATTACTCCCTTGAAGACAGCCTCGCGGCGGGGGCCGTGGCCGCTGCCCTGCTCACCATCTCAGCGGCCAGCCAGAGGCCGGCCCGCATCGCCAACGATGAAATGTATGTGGCCCTGGCGGTTTGGCACCAGTGGGCCCAGGACACCGAAGGATGTCTGCGCGCCGCCAGCCACGGCCAGCGCCTGATGGGCATTGGCAACCACGACGCCGATTTTGCCTGTTGCGCCTCTGTCGACAGCCTTCAGATCGTGCCCTTCCAGGCCGAACCCGGCGTGCTGAAGGCCAGCTGATGGCCCTGCGTGGGGGCCTGGCCGATTCGGCCATTTCCCTTACAGTTCGGCCGTTCGGTCTGGGCATTCGGTGGGCAGTTTTCTGGCGGCAGCTGTGCAGCTCACCAGCACCCCGGATCCGGATGCCAATTTTGTGGCGGCCGAAGAACAGATCGAGCTGGCCGCCCGCCGCGGCGCCGAGCTGGTGGGCCTACCTGAAAACTTTGCCTTCATGGGCGAGGACAGCCGTCGCCTTGAGCTGGCCCCGGCCCTGGCGGAGCGCTGCAGCCGCTTCCTGGTCACGATGGCCCGCCGCTACCAGGTGACCCTGCTGGGCGGGGGCTTCCCTGTGCCGGCCGGAGCGGGTAAAACCTTCAACCGCGCCGAGCTGGTGGGCACCGAGGGCCAGCTGCTGGCCCGCTACGACAAGATCCATCTCTTCGATGTGGATCTGCCGGATGGCAACACCTACCGCGAATCCCTGACGGTGCAGCCCGGCAGCCAGTTGCCGCCGGTGGTGGAGGTGCCGGGCCTGGGTCGCATCGGCCTTTCGATCTGTTACGACGTGCGCTTCCCGGAGCTCTACCGCCATCTGGCCGGCGCCGGGGCGGAGGTGCTGATGGTGCCCGCCGCCTTCACGGCCTTCACCGGCAAGGACCACTGGCAGGTGCTGCTGCAGGCCAGGGCCATCGAAAACACGGCCTATGTGGTCGCCCCCGCCCAGACGGGCCTCCACTACGGCCGGCGCCAGTGCCACGGCCACTCCCTGGTGATCGACCCCTGGGGCACCGTGCTGGCTGACGCCGGGGTGGCGGTGGGATCGGCGGTGGCGCCGATCGATGCGGGCCATGGCGGCCGGGTGCGGGCCCAGATGCCCAGCCTCCAGCATCGCCGCCCGGCCCTGTTCTGAACTTTTTGATGCGCTAGGTCTTGATGCGCTGGTCCGGTCGAGTCAAGTCAAAACCAGCATTCTGGGCAGCGGCCCTGACAGCCCTCGCTGTGGTTCTGGCCGATCTGCCCGCCTGGGCCTCCTCCCTGGCCGCCTGGCGGGTTACCAGGGCGGGCCAGCTAGAGCTGCGCACCGCCCTGGACGTGCGCCCCCAGGCCTTCTTTGAGGCCGGCACGGGGCTGCGGGGGCCGAGAGTCTGGGTGGATCTGCCCGGGGCCCCCTCCCGCTCCCGCACCCTGCGGGGCGGTGGAGCCCTGCGCGAGGTGCGCATCGGCGGTTCCGATGGCCTCACCACCCGCCTCGTGCTCGAATTCGCCCCGGGCACCCAGCTGGAACCCGCCGGCCTGCGCCTGGTGGGCACAGCCCGCGACCGCTGGCGCATGGAGCTCCCCGGCCTGGCCAACCAGACCGGGCCTGCCCTCGGCGAGGGCGATCTGGATGCCGTTTCCAGTGCCCCTTTGGCCCAGATCCCGTTCCCCACGTCCGGTACTCCCCTTTCGGCCGACGGCCTGCCCGTGGTGCCCAGGGGCCGCTTCAAGGTGGTGATCGATCCCGGCCATGGCGGCCCCGATCCTGGCGCGGTCGGTATTGGTGGGCTACGGGAAACCGATGTGGTGCTGGATATCTGTCTGCAGATGGCCAGGCTGCTGCAGGCCCGGGGCGTGCAGGTGCTGATGACGCGCACCTCGGAGGTGGATGTGGACCTGCCGCCCCGGGTGAGCCTGGCCAATAGCAGTGGCGCCGACCTGTTTGTGAGCGTCCATGCCAATGCGCTGAGCATGGCTCGCCCCGATGTGAACGGGATCGAAACCTTCTATTTTGAGGGGGCAGGAGCATCAGCCCGGCGCCTGGCGGCGGCCCTTCAGCAACAGATGCTGGCCATCTCGCCGGGCAGCCCGGATCGGGGCGTGCGCACCGGGCGCTTTTTCGTGATTCGCCGCACCGTGATGCCCTCGGCCCTGGTGGAAATGGGCTTCCTCACCGGTGCGATCGACTCCCGCCGCCTCGCCGATGCCAGCTTTCGCCGGCGCATGGCCCTGGCCCTCTCTGCAGGCGTTCTCAATGCCCTGCGGGAGAGCCGATGAGCGCCTTGGTGGGCCTTTTTGACAGCGGCCTGGGCGGGCTCACGGTTCTGCGCCGGCTGCAGGAGCGCTATCCCCACTCCTCCTGCCTCTATTTGGGTGATACGGCCCGGGTGCCCTACGGCCAGCGCAGCGCGGCCGATATCCGCGCCATCGCCGCAGAGGTGGTGGCCTGGCTGCGGCACCAGCAGGTGGGCGTGCTGGTGATGGCCTGCAACACCTCCAATGCCCTGGCCCTAGATGTGGCTGTGGCGGAGGCTGGCGTGCCGGTGGTGGGCCTGATCGACAGCGTCGCGGCCGAGCTGGACAGCGACTGCGTCGGCGTGCTGGCAACCCCGGCCACGGCCAGTAGCGGCGCCTACCGCCGGGCGATCCATGCCTGCCACCCCCATGCCCAGGTGCTGGAGGTGGGCTGTCCGGCCTTCGTGCCGTTGATTGAAGCGGGGGATCTGCAGGATCCAGCCCTCGAAAGGGAGGCCCTTGCCTACCTGGCGCCCCTGCTGGCGGCGGGGGTCGACACCGTGGTGATGGGCTGCACCCACTACCCGATGTTGAGGTCCTTGCTGGCCGGGCTGTTGCCGCCCCACGTGCGCCTGGTCGATCCGGCGGCGTCTGCCGTGCGGCGCCTGGGGCCCCTGCTGGCCAGCATGGGTGGCATGCCCGAGGGGGAGCTCGGCGGGGTGGAGGTGGTGCCCCCTGCCCTGCGCACCCGGGTCTGCGTCAGCGGCCAGGCAGGAGCCTTTGCTGAAGCGGCCAGCCGCTGGCTGGGCTACCGGCCCGCTGTGGAGCGGGTGGATCTGCGATCGGTGGCTTGAGCCTCCTAGGATCAATTCACGGCGGAGGTGTTGTGGCAACGGTTGCAGAGCTGCTCCAGCCCGTTGAGGCTGACCTAGATGCCCTGCTGGCCGATCTGCGCAGCCTGATCGGGGCCGGTCACCCCATACTCCAGGCCGCCGCCGAGCACCTTTTTTCTGCCGGTGGCAAGCGCCTCCGCCCCGGCATCGTGCTGCTGCTCTCCCGGGCTGTGGCCAGCGATGGGGAGCTGGGCCCGCGCCACCGGCGCCTGGCCGAGATCACCGAAATGATCCATACGGCCTCCCTGGTGCACGACGACGTGGTGGACGGGGCCGCCACCCGCCGTGGGGTGGACACCGTGCACAGCCGCTTCAACCACCGGGTGGCGGTGCTGGCGGGGGATTTTCTCTTTGCCCAGGCCAGCTGGCACCTGGCCAACCTCGATGACCTGGAGGTGGTGAAGCTGCTCAGCCGGGTGATCATGGATCTGGCCGACGGCGAAGTGAAGCAGGGCCTGTTCCGCTACGACACCGGCCAGAGCTTCGAGACCTACCTCGAGAAGAGCTACTGCAAAACCGCCTCCCTGATCGCCAACAGTGCCCGAGCCGCCGGTGTGCTCTCGGCACTGCCCGCCCCCCAGCTCAATGAGCTCTACCGCTTCGGTCGCCAGCTGGGTCTGGCCTTCCAGGTGGTCGACGACATTCTCGACTTCACCGGTGACGACGAGCAACTGGGCAAGCCAGCTGCCAGCGACCTGGCTTCCGGCTACCTCACCGCCCCAGCTCTCTACGCCCTCGAGGAGCGGCCGGCCCTAGCTGGCTTGATTGAGCGTGAATTCAGCCAGGCCGGCGACCTCGAACAGGCACTCGAGCTGGTGCGTAGCTGTGAGGCGATTCCCCGCTCCCGGGCCCTGGCCGAGGGCTTCGCCCGGGAAGCGGGCCTTGCCCTGGGCTGGCTGCCCGTTTCGGAAGCCAGCCGGGCCCTCAAGGCCCTGCCTGATTTTGTGCTGAGCAGGCTTTTTTAATCAGTCTCGTCCAGATCACCTGAATTTCACCTGCTCCAGGCTCTGCAGGAGGGTGCACCCTGCCGGCAGTTGGGGCTTGAGCCCCACCGCTAGCTGCTGTTCAGCCGGCAACAGCACGTGTACCAAGCAGCCGGCAGCTTGGGCCGAGCGCGCACCGGCCAGTGAATCCTCAAAGGCCCAGCAGGCGGCCGGATCTACCCCCAGGCGCCGGGCTGCCAGCAGGTAGGGATCTGGGGCTGGTTTCCCGGCGCCAAGATCCGGATCATCGCCAAGAACCCTGGTATCCAGCAGGGCGATCCAGCCATGGGGCCCGCTCTTGTGGGCGACGGCAGCGGCGCTGCTGCTGCTCACCAAGGCCGCTGGGATGGCCTGGGCGATGCAACGCTCGACCAGCATCTGGGCCCCAGGCATGGCTGGCACCTGGCGCATCAGCTGTTCGGCAATCGGTTGGCGCACCGCCAGCAGGGCCTCGCACGAAGGCGGCACCAGATCCGCCTGGGCGATCCAGCTGCGCACCTGCTCGGCGCAATCGAGGCGACGGCGACCGCGCAGCGCCAACAGCTGATCTGCTGCCAGAATCAGGCCGTAGGCAGAGGTGGCCTCCAGCCAGGCCTGGCTGTGCAGCGGTTCGGTGTCGAGCAGCAGGCCGTCGAGATCGAACAGGCAGGCGGCTGGTAAACCCATCCCTCCATGTTGCTGTACCGCCCGCCAACGCGCGCTTTTAATACGTCCAGTGCCCTTTTGCCTGCTGGATCGATGCCTGATGCCACGACCGGGTCAACGATCGAATCGGTGCTGCAGGAGCAGCGTCTTTTCGCGCCGCCGGAGGCCCTGGCGGCGTCGGCCCGCATCGGCTCCCTCGAGGCTTATCAGGCCCTCTGCTCCCAGGCTGAGGCCGATCCCGATGGTTTCTGGGGGGATTTGGCCCGCAGCGAGCTGCACTGGTTCGAACCCTTCCACAGCGTGCTCGACTGGAGCAACCCGCCCTTCGCCAGGTGGTTTGAGGGCGGCACCACCAACCTTGCCTACAACTGCCTCGACCGGCACCTGGCGGGCCCCCGGGCCGAGAAGACGGCCCTGATCTGGGAGGGGGAACCTGGCGACAGCCGCAGTTTTACCTACCGCCAGCTCCACGCCGAGGTGGCCAAGGCGGCCAACGCCCTCAAGGCCCTGGGGGTTGGCAAGGGCGACCTGGTAGCCCTCTACATGCCGATGATTCCCGAGGCGGCGATCGCCATGCTGGCCTGCGCCCGCATCGGTGCCCCCCACTCGGTAGTGTTCGGCGGCTTCTCGGCCGATGCCCTGCGCGACCGGCTGATCGACGGGGAGGCCAAGCTCGTGATCACCGCCGACGGCGGTTTCCGCAAGGACAAGCCCGTGCCCTTGAAACCAGCCGTCGATGAGGCCCTGGCCGCCAATGGGGGTGCCCCCAGCGTCGAGCAGGTGCTGGTGGTAAGGCGCATTGGTGGGGAGTGCGCCATGACCGCCGGCCGCGACCAGTGGTGGCATGAGCTGGTGGAGGGCCAGGGCACCGATTGCCTGGCCGAACCCATGGCCAGCGAAGACCGCCTGTTTGTGCTCTACACCTCCGGCTCCACCGGCAAGCCCAAGGGGGTGGTGCACACCACCGCCGGCTACAACCTCTGGGCCCACCTCACCTTCCAGTGGATCTTCGACATCCGCGAAGACGACATCCACTGGTGCACCGCCGATGTGGGCTGGATCACCGGCCACAGCTACATCGTGTACGGGCCGTTGTCGGCCGGCGCCACCACGGTGATGTATGAGGGGGCACCGCGGCCGAGCAAGCCGGGCGCCTTCTGGGAGGTGATCCAGAAGCACCGCTGCACGATCTTCTACACCGCGCCCACAGCGATCCGCGCCTTCATGAAGAGCGGCCGTGAGGTGCCGGACCAGTACGACATGGGCTCCCTGCGCATCCTCGGCACCGTGGGGGAGCCGATCAATCCTGAGGCCTGGATGTGGTACCGCGATGTGATCGGCGGCAACCGCTGCCCGGTGGTGGACACCTGGTGGCAGACCGAGACCGGCGGCGTGATGATCAGCCCCCTGCCCGGCGCCACCCCCACCAAACCCGGTTCGGCGACCTTGCCCCTGCCGGGCATCAGCGCCGACATCGTCGATCACGATGGCGTGTCCCAGGCGGCTGACCAGGGCGGCTACCTGGCGATCCGGCGGCCCTGGCCGGGGATGTTCCGCACGGTGCACGGCGATCCCGAGCGCTTCAAAAAGAGCTACTGGGAGGAGATCCGCCCCGCCGACGGCAGCTGGCTCTACTTCGCCGGTGATGGCGCCCGCCGCGACGCTGACGGCTACTTCTGGGTGATGGGCCGCGTCGACGACGTGATCAACGTGAGCGGCCACCGGCTGGGAACGATGGAGATCGAGAGTGCCCTGGTGAGCCATCCGGCCGTGGCCGAGGCCGCCGTGGTGGGCCGCCCCGATGAGCTCAAGGGGGAATCCATCGTGGCCTTTGTCAGCCTGGAGGGAGGCCGCAGCGGCGATGAAGCTCTGATGGCCGAACTTCGCGCCCACGTGGCCAAGGAGATCGGTCCGATCGCCAGGCCGGATCTGATCAGGTTCACCGATGCCCTGCCGAAGACCCGCAGCGGCAAGATCATGCGCCGGATCCTGCGGGCCCTGGCCGCCGGCCAGGAGGTGAGCGGCGACACCTCCACCCTGGAGGATCGCTCGGTGCTCGATACCCTGCGGGTTTAGAAGTACTCCCAAAAAAGTATTGCAAGAATTACATCAGCCACTCGCTTATGTTGGCGTCGACATGTTTGTTTGGGCGGGATGCATGCGACCCATGCAGCCGCGAGCGCCAAAATTCCTTAATAGAGACTGTCCTATGGAGGTCTTAAGGCCTGCTACCTAGCTTGCTTGGTCGCCAAAGCCTGCCTTACCTGAACTAGAGAGATTCACAAAAAGGATTCTGCACGGTCTTTAAGTTGCAAAATCCCAAGAATCAACCCATCCCCAGCCTGAGTCAACATGGAGCTCAGCTTTGAAATAATTTATACCGCTTGCCCTGGCAGGAGACTTGAGCCAAAATGCAAATGGTTTTATGGTCGGCCGTTTTGTTTGCTACCTTTATAAGAGCTTGACGATCAATGAATCTTTTAATTTACTCGCCTCAAATGTCTCCCTACGGCGGGTTGGAAAGGCATGTCTGTCTTGTTGCAGAGGCAATCTCGGCTTCAGGCTCGAGCGTAACCCTCGTAACAACAAGCAATTCTCTATCGGCAGCATGGCGTCAGCGCTTAATAGTTTCAGGTATCTACCTGATTGAGCAGTCTGTCTCCACGGGGCGAGCTTCTGGGCTCTCAAAGGTGACGTGGCTGCTCTTTAAGTTCACTAAGCTTCGCGCAAAACACTGGGACATTATATATACAAACGGTCAGGGAAGACTTACGGGGTTAGTCTGGTTGCTGGCCGGGCCTGGAACGCGTCGGATTCATCATCATCACACATCTGCAGACAAATCAGAGCAGCGCACTTGGTCAAAGTGGTTCCTTTTGGCATTAAAAAATGCAAGTGAGTTAATAGGTTGCAGTCGTTTTACGGCATCTCAACTTGATGCCGCGACTAAGCGTTCCGATTCTCGTTTTCTGCCTTATTTAACAGAAACTGCCATTGATTTCAATTGCTCTCCGAGTCGCACCGCTGCCCAGCCCTTGCATTTTGGGTTTTTCGGTCGCCTTGTTTCAA
>NZ_JAGQCR010000104.1:0-10602 GCF_024346295.1 Cyanobium sp. BA20m-14 | reverse complement strand
GCATGGGCAAAGCGCAACCGGCGGGTTTTGGGGTCGTAATCGGAATAGAAGAGGGTGACGAAACGGTGCGAATGGGCCAGGTCTTCCTGGGCCAGCTGGTTGAGATCGTGAAGGATCCGTTCCGGGGAGTGGCCGCTCAACACCTCCGCCCGCAACATGCCCCTCAACAGGGTCATCAACAGGCCCGCGGGCACACCCTTGCCCATCACATCTCCCATCACCAGGGCCCAGCGGGCCTGCTCACGGCGCTGGCCCTGCAACTGGGGGCGGGTGGGGATGAAGTCGTAGTAGTCACCACCCACCTGGAAGGCGGGCCGGCAGCGGGCGGCCAGCTCGACTCCGTCGATCACGGGGCAGTGATCGGGCAGCAACTGGGCCTGGATCTCCGCGCCCGTACTGAGCTGGCGATCGAGGCGCTCATGGCGCCGCATGGTCTGCTGCAGGGCATCATTTTCCAGGGCCACGGCGCTGAGATCGGCCACCAGCTGCAGGTGGCGTCGATGCACCTCACTCCAGGCAAAGCCCTGGCGCCCACTAAAGACATAAAGCCGCCCCCGCTGCACGCTGCGGGCCATCACCGAGGTGGCAAACACCTGGCTACCGCCCAGCAAGCGGCCTACCAGCTGGTCGAGCAGGGTCAGCTCCCCATCCCCGAGGGCAGCCAGTTGACGCACCAGCTCGGCACAGCGATCCCCAGGCGAAGCCTGGAGTTGCTCGCGCCAGATGCGGCCATCTTCGTGAAACACCACCAGCACGGCCCCCTCTGCCTCCACCAGCCGGGATGCCACCAGGGGCACCAGCTCCAGGAAGCGGCCCAGGTTGGTGAAGCTGCGCAGGGTGAAGGCCAGGGAGGCGAGCAGCTCCTGATTGCGGCGCTGCTCCCGGCTGAGGCTGTCGAGTAACTGCCGCAGGGAAGCTGCCGCCGAGAGGACCGGGCTGGCCTGCTGCGGGGGGCGCGGTGGCGGCTTGTTGCTCACCGAGCCAGGAGGGCCTCGACGAATTCAAAGCTGTTGAAGGGGCGCAGATCGCGAATACCCTCGCCAGCGCCGATAAAACGGATTGGCAGCCCCGCCTCCGATGCCACCGCCAGGGCGACGCCGCCGCGGCCACTGCCATCGAGCTTGGTGAGCACCACGCCGGTGAGGCCAGCCGCCTTGGCAAAGGCCATGGCCTGGCGCAGCCCGTTCTGACCCTGGCTGGCATCGAGAACCAACAATGACTCCACAACCGCCTCGGGAGCCAACTTGTCAATGATGCGGCGCACCTTGGCCAGCTCCTCCATCAGGTTGTGCTTGGTCTGCAGCCGGCCGGCCGTATCAACCAGCACCAGCTCCGTGCCCTTGGCCTGGGCCGCACCGATGGCGTCGTAGACCACCGCCGCCGGATCGGCATTGGCGCTGGGGTTGGCCACCACCGGCACGTTGCTACGCTCGCCCCAAACCTGCACCTGCTGCACCGCAGCGGCCCTGAAGGTGTCAGCAGCCGCAATCAGGCAGGTGTAGCCACTGCGCACGGCCAAATTGGCCAGCTTGCCCAGGGTGGTGGTCTTGCCGACGCCGTTGACACCCACCAGCAGCCACACATTGAGCTGCTGCCGCTTGGGAGCCAGCAAGGCTGCCGGGCTGGCCTTGATCGGTTTGTCGAGAATGGCGCGCAGCTGCTCCTTGAGAAAGCGAAGCCCCTCGCTGGGATCTACCACCTCCAGGTTGAGGCGCTGGCGCAGGGCATCGAGCACCTGATCGGTGGCCTTCACGCCCACATCAGCCCGCAGCAGGGTGGTTTCTAGATCGTCCAGCACCTCCGGGGTGAGGGGGTCATCGCCGAGCTTGTCGAGCAGCTGGGTGACAAAGCCCTGGCGGGTTTTCTCCAGGCCCCCGCGCAGGCGGCCGAGCCAGTCGATCTCCTCAAGAGACACCTGATCGGCGCGCTTGCCCTGGGCCGCCAGCACCTCGGCAGACCAGGTAAAGACGGTGTCGAAGTCACCCAGGCTGGGCTCGGGGCCTGGGGCAGCTTGCGGGGCTGCTGCGGTTTCAGGGGTCGCGAGGCCGATGGCCTGCTGCCGTTCGGCCCTCTGGGCCGCCGCCTGCTCGAGCAGGGACAGGACGGGTGTCGGTTCTGGGGAGGAAAGTTCTGGGGAGGGAGGAGGTGCAATGGCCTCTGGTGGCGCCTCCTTGTGATCCTCCTGCTGCTCCTGCTTCTGCTCCTCCTGCTGGGCCTTCAGCCGGGCGTAGGCCAGCCGGGCCCATTCCAGGGCGTCCTGATTGGCGTCTGCTGGGTCAGGCCCAGTTCGGTTAAACCAGTCGTAAGCCATGGCGCCCTCAGGCTCCCGCCACCGCTCGGGCGGCGGTGAAACGGCGAAGCACCCCATTGATCATGCGGCGCCCCTGTTCGTCGCTGTAGCGATTTGCCAGCTCCACGGCCTCGTTGCAGGCCACCGCCGGGGGGGTCTGAAAGCTGTCGAGATCCACGGCGGCCAGACGCAGGATGTCGCGGTCGATGCGGGGCAGGCGGGTGAGCCGCCAACCCTCCATCACCCCATCGAGCCGACCATCGATAAGTTCGCGGTCGCGCAGCACGGCCTCCACCCGGGCGAGGGCTCCGCGGCGCACCTGATCCTGATCGGCCAGCAGCAACAGCCGCGGCAACTCCAGGCTGGCGGAGAGGCGATTGATGGCCTGCTCGGCCGCCGCCAGACCCGCATTTAGGTGCTGACGCACCCGCGGCAGCTGCTGCTCACCCTGCTCCTGCAACTCGCTGTCCAGTAACTGCTGCTGGGCTATCTGCAGATCCTCTGCGGATCGGTCAAGGGCGTCGCGCACGTGCTGGCTCAAGGTGGCGAGCACCTGCTGCAGCAGGCCATCCATGGCGGTGGGCAGCACCGGCTTTGGGCCACCACGGTCGCTGATCTGACCCAGCATCAGCAGGGCCAGTTCGCGGGAGAGGGTGCGGCTCTGCATCAGGAGAGTTGGGGGGTGCGCAGCTGGGCCAGCAGGCTGGAAAAACTGCGATTGGGAGTGGACCGCTCGTCAGGGTTGACGATGCCGGCGGAAATAATGGTGCGGAAGGCATCCTCCACCGAGATCTCAAGGTCCTTGACGGAGCGTTCCGGCACCAGGGTGTACCAGCCAGTGGTGGGATTGGGGGCCGTGGGAATGAATACGCTGAGCATGGGCTCGGGCAGGCCGGCCTGGAGGGCACTGCCAATCACGCCGGTCACAAACCCCAGGGCAAAGAGCCCCTCCCTGGGATATTCGACCAGCACCACGCGACGAAATTTAGTTGAGTTGCCCTGCAGGAAAGTTTCCAGCAGCTGCTTGAGGGTCTTGTAGACCGAGCCCGCCAAGGGAATGCGCAGCAGGGTGCCCTCGCCGAATTCCAACAGCCAGCGGCCGACGATGTTGCGGGCCATCAGGCCGATCAGCAGGATGCCGAGCAGGGGCACCAGCAGCCCAACCCCCAGGTTGATCAGCTCCTGCAGCAGGGGGCTGAGGGTATTGAAAGGGTTGAACTGCTTGGGGATAGATGTGAGAAAAGCCAGCACAAAACGGCTCACCGTGGTGGCCAGCCAGATCGTGGTAGCCAGGGGAATCACCACCAGCAAACCGGCGATCAGGTCGTTCTTGAGGTCAGCCTGAAGCCGGTCCCCCAGGGGCTGATCTGTCTTGGGATTGGCTTGAACCAAGTGACAATCCGGAAATCCGGCCTGCAGCTACCACTCTGCAACTTAGCCAGCCAGCCGCACCTAGCGCCTAATTCAGAGCAGGGCCACCAGGGCCACCAGCACGAAGCCGATCGCCAGCACCACTGCGGCACCGGTGCCGGCATAGCGGCGCTGCTGAACGGCCACATCCCGGCCCAGGCCAGCCTGGGCGAGTTGCTGCTCCGCCCGCTCGAGCTGGGGCTTGAGCTGGGTCTCGATGAACTCCTGGGCTTTTTGTCTCTTGAGTTCCGAACTGGCGCCTTCGGGTATCTGGCCGTTTTGCTCCGCCTGGGCGATCAACTGATCCACAAAGGCAGGGTCCTGCAGCTGCTGCTTCTGCCTCTCCAGCTGGGCAGACTGCTGGGCGATGGCCCCATCGGCCTGGCTGGCCTGCTCCTCCAGGGCCTGGCTGGCACCGATCGAAAGTGGCACCCCCACCACCATCGCCAGGGCCAGCAGGATGGCCAGAACGGCCACGAGCAAGCGCAGGGGGGTGCGGCCGGCGGCGGGATGGTCGAGACGGCTGCCGAACAGCATCAACAGCAAACCCACCAGGGCCAGGGGCGCCTCGTTGACCAACCTTTCGGCGAGCAGGGAGCGGAAGGGTTCAAGCGACCAGTTCCAACTGGCCACCAGGGCCAGCAAATGCAGCCCGAACAACACGACCAGGGTGAGGCCAAGCCAACGCAGCAGATGGCCCTGGCGGCCGAAGGAGGCAGTGCTCACAGGCGGATGCTCGCGGCAGATTGGGATAACGGCGCAAGTGTACGGGCGATGGCGCACAACGCCCACGGGGAGCTGGCACTCCAGCTGAAACAGCAGGCCCGCCAGCTGGGGTTTGACCCGGTGGGCCTCGCCGCCGTGCCCGCCGGAGAGCGCCTGGGCCTGCGAACGGCGGCCCTGGAGCGCTGGCTGGCGGCGGGATATCAGGCCGACATGGCCTGGATGGCCGACCCGCGCCGGCGCGCGGTGGAGCAGCTGTTGCCGGGGGTGCGCAGCCTGCTGGCGGTGGGGCTCAACTACTACGTGGCAACCGAGCGGGCCCCAGGCTCCCTGAAGGTAGCCCGCTACGGCTGGGGCCGCGATTACCACCGGCTGATCGATGGCCGCCTACGGCGGCTGGGCCGCTGGCTGGAGAAGCAGGTGCCCGGCGTGCGCTGGCGAGCCTGCGTCGACAGCGCCCCGCTGCTGGACAAGGCCTGGGCCGAAGAGGCGGGCCTGGGCTGGATCGGCAAGCACGGCAACCTGATCCACCGGAAACGGGGCTCCTGGCTGCTGCTGGGCCACCTGCTCACCAGCCTGGAGCTGCCCGCCGACGCCCCCGCCCAGCCCCTCTGCGGCAGCTGCAGCCGCTGCCTGCCGGCCTGCCCCACCGGCGCCATCAGCGAACCCTTTGTGGTGGACAGCCGCCGCTGCATCGCCTTCCACACAATCGAAAATCGCGATGCCGAGCTGCCCGCCGCCATCGCCACGGCACTGGAGGGCTGGGTGGCCGGCTGCGATATCTGCCAAGAGGTGTGTCCCTGGAACCAGCAGCCCCTGGCGAGCAGCAACGACCCGGATCTGCAGCCGCGGCCCTGGCTGCTGGATCTGCGGGCCGAATCGGCCCTGCAGTGGGGCGACGAGGAGTGGGATGAAAAACTGCGAGCCTCGGCCCTGCGACGGATCAAACCCTGGATGTGGCGTCGCAACCTCAGGGCCAGTGAGGGCAACCATGTCTAGGGTGGCCAAACCTGTACCCAAGCGATGGCACGGCGCCGGTTGCGCACTTGTTGGTCTCTGGTTGGTGCCATCGGACTGCTGCTCACCACGGGCCTACCCGCCAAGGCCCTGGTGCCCTACGTCTATGTGCCCCAACGCCAGGAGCTCGAAGGCGCCGGAATGGGAATTGCCCAGGCGGCCGCCCGCTTGCTGCGCCTAGGCCAGGCCGGGGATGCGGCGCGCCTTGCGGCCCTGACCGTGCAGCTGCTGCCTGAAGACCCCCGCGGCTGGGTGCTGCTGGCCGAGGCTCAGCTGCGCAGCAACCAGTTGGAGCAGGCCGGCATCTCCCTGGCGAAAGCAAAACAACTCGATCCCCGCAACCCGGGCATCTGGTTTGCCGAGGGCTCCCTTGCCCTGCGGGCCAGCAAGCCAAGTGAGGCCATCAACCTGCTGGAGCAGGGCCTGAAGCTCGACAGGAGCAATGCGGGAGCCTACTTCGACCTCGGCAACGCCCGCATCCTTCTCGGCCAGAGCGGCGAGGCCCTGGCGGCCTTTGAGCGGGCCTCCTCCCTGCGCAAAGACTTCTGGGAAGCCCTCAACAACCAGGGGCTGGTGCTGTTCGAGCAGGGCCAGAACAAGGCCGCCATCCAGCGCTGGCGCCAGGTGTTGGGCATCAAACCAGACGCTGCCGAACCGACCCTGGCCCTGGCCGCCGGCCTGTTTGCCAGTGGCGCCGAAAGGCGCAGCGAAGCCCTGGAACTGGCCGGCAAAGCCCTCGACAGCGACCCCAACTACGTGCTGGAGAGCTATCAAAAAGAACAGCTCTGGGGCCCGAAGCTGCGCAGCACCACCCAGCAACTGCTGCTGCTGGGCGAGCTCAAGCCGGTGGTGGATCGGGCCCTGGCCAATGCCAGTCCTGAGGGGGAAAGCAGCGAGGAGGAGTGAGGCCAAGCGTGAACTGAACCCCCCAGATGGGCTGGGGATCCCTGGACAGCATCTGTAGGCTGAGCCCCACTTTCCCTCCCCAGACCACAGCAACGGATGGCCGAGGAGCATTCAGGGGAATCCAGCGGACCGGATAACAATCCGGGTAGGGATCCGGGCAACGATCCGCGCATCCAGCCGATCGCCCTGCATCAGGAGATGCAGCGCTCCTACCTCGAGTACGCGATGAGCGTGATCGTGGGAAGGGCCCTGCCGGATGTGCGGGACGGGCTCAAGCCAGTGCAGCGACGGATTCTCTTCGCGATGCATGAGCTGGGCCTCACCCCCGATCGCCCCTACCGCAAGTGCGCCCGGGTGGTCGGTGACGTGCTGGGCAAATACCACCCCCACGGCGACCAGGCCGTCTACGACGCCCTGGTGCGCCAGGTGCAGACCTTCGCCAGCCGCCATCCATTGCTGGATGGCCACGGCAACTTCGGCTCCGTCGACGACGATCCGGCGGCGGCGATGCGCTACACGGAAACCCGCCTGGCCCCGATCGCCAATGAGGGGCTCCTCGATGAAATCGGCAGCGAAACCGTTGACTTTGCCCCCAACTTCGACGGCTCCCAACAGGAACCAACGGTTCTGCCCGCCCAGCTGCCCTTCCTGCTCCTCAATGGCTGCACCGGCATCGCCGTGGGCATGGCCACCAACATCCCGCCCCACAACCTGGGCGAGGTGGTGGATGCCCTGATCGCCCTGGTGGGCAACCCGGATCTCAGCGACGAAAAGCTGCTGGAGCTGGTACCGGGTCCGGATTTCCCCACGGGCGGCGAGGTGTTGGTGGGCCAGGGCCTGCGCGACACCTACCTGCTGGGCCGAGGCAGCATCCCGATGCGGGGGGTGGCCCACATCGAGGAAGTCCAACCCGGCAAGGGCCGGCACCGCCGCGGCGCCGTGGTGATCACCGAGCTGCCCTACCAGCTGAGCAAGGCGGGCTGGATCGAGAAACTGGCAGAGCAGGTGAACGAAGGCAAGATCGGCGGCATTGCCGACATCCGCGACGAGAGCGACCGGGATGGCATGCGGGTGGTGGTGGAGCTGCGGCGGGACGCCAATGCCGAAACCGTGCTGGCCGACCTCCAGCGCCGCACCGCCCTGCAGAGCAATTTTGGGGCAATTCTGCTTGCCCTAGTCAATGGCCAGCCGGTACAGCTGAGCCTGCGGCGCCTGCTGCAGGAATTCCTCGAATACCGCGAACTCACCCTGATCCGGCGCACCCGCTACGCCCTCAAGCGCTGTGAGGATCGACTCGAAGTTGTCGAGGGTCTGATCAAAGCCCTCAACGCCCTGCAACGGGTGATCGCCCTGATCACCGCTGCCAGTGATGCCGCCAGTGCCCGGGCGGGCCTGCAGGTGCAGTTCGATCTGAGCGAGCGCCAGGCCGATGCGGTGCTGGCCATGCCCCTGCGGCGCCTCACCGGGCTGGAGCAGGCAAGCCTGCGCAAGGAAGCGGACAACCTGGCCACCGAGCAGGGCCAGCTGCGCCAGCTTCTCGACAACCGGACACTGCTGCTCAGCACCCTGGTGGCCGAGCTGAAGTCGTTGCGCAAGCGCTTTGCGACACCCCGTCGCACCCGCCTGGTGGAGGGGGGTGACGCCCTGGTGGCCCAGCGGGCCGCGGCGGTTCGCCCCAACGCCGAGCTCCAGAGGCAACAGGCCTATGCAGCTCTCAACCCGGATAGTCGCCTGCTGATCCAGGCGGATGGGGCTGTCAAGATCATCAGCCCCCAGATGCTGGGTCGCCTCCACCTCGAGGAGCCCGCAGAACTGGCCGAGCAACCAGCTCCCGCCAGGTTGATCCTGCCCATCGCCGCCCAACCGCTGTTGCTTGCCTTCACGGTGAGTGGTCGGGTGGCCCTGCTGCGCTGGGAATTTGCCGCCCAACAGCCCGGCAATCTGGAGCGCTTCCTGCCCGAAAGCCTCGAAGGGGAGCAGGTGGTTCAAGTGCTGCCACTGCCGAAACAGGGAAGCCTGGGGCTCCTGAGCAGCGACGGACGCTTCAAACGCCTGCCCGTAGGGGAGTTCCAGGAGTTATCTGGACGGGCCACCACGGTGCTCAAACTCAAGGAAGGGGTGAGCCTGCGCCGGGTGGTGAGCGGCCAGGAAGGGGACCTCCTTGTGGTGGCGAGCAGCACCGGGCGGATGCTCCGGCTCCTCATGAACGAAGCCAACCTGCCGCTGATGGGCCGTGCGGCCCAGGGCCCGATGCTGATGCGGCTGCTGCCAGGCGAGGTGGTGGTGGGGGCAGCCTGCGCCCCTGACGAATCGGCCAGCCTGCTGCTGGCCAGCGGAGCCGGGCAGCTGAAGCTGCTGCGGATCTCAAGCCTGCGCCCGTGCCAGCGCGGTGACATGGGCCAGATCGGCCTGCGGATCCAGCAGCGGGGCGATGCCCTGATCGACCTGAGCGGAGCCGACAGGCCCCTGGTGGGATTGCTGAGCGACAGGGGCTGGAGCGGCCGTCTCGAGCTCAGCCAGCTGACCCCGGAAGACTGCGGCGGTGCTGGCATCTGCCTCGATCTTCCGGCGGGCCAGCAACTTCGCGAGCTGGTGCCGTTGATCAACACCCCCTAGTGCCGGGCCATTACCGGTGCAGCTGGTAGTGCAACTACCGGTGCAGCAGCACGCTGGCAGCGATTCCGGAGGGCTCCAACATCAACTTGCTGGAGCGCACCTGCTCGTCCATCTCGATTGGATAGCTTCCGTCGAAGCAGGCCGTACAGAAATGGCTGGAATTTGCCTGGGCCGCCTCCACCATGCCCTGCTGACTCAGGTAGGCGAGCGAATCGACGCCCAGGTGGGAGGAGATCTCAGCGAGGCTGAGCCGGGCAGCGATCAGCTGGTCCTGGGTGTCGGTGTCGATGCCGTAGAAACAGGGGTGGGTGACCGGCGGCGAACTAATCCGCATGTGCACTTCTAGGGCCCCGGCATCGCGCAGGGCCTGCACCAACTTGCGACTGGTGGTGCCGCGCACGATCGAATCGTCGATCACCACCACCCGCTTGCCCGCCAGCACATCGGGCAGGGGGTTGAGTTTGACCCGGATACCCGCCTCGCGCATCGCCTGGGTGGGCTGGATGAAGGTGCGACCCACGTAGCGGTTCTTGATCAGGCCATCGCCAAAGGGGATGCCACTCGCCTGGGAATAACCGATGGCAGCCGGAATGCCGGAATCGGGTACACCGATGACAATGTCTGCCGCCACAGGCGTTTCCCGGGCCAGGGCCTCGCCGATCCGCACCCGGTAGCTGTAGAGGGATTCGCCGAAAAAGCGGCTGTCGGGTCGGGCGAAATAAATCATCTCGAAGATGCAGAGCTTGGCCTCCTCCACGCACCAGCTGCTGCGCTCCGGCAGGGGATCACCCGCTCTGAAATGGATGATCTCGCCTGGTTCCACATCTCCGTCAAAAACAGCGCCGATGATGTCGAGACCACAGGACTCACTACTAACAACCCACTGGGCATCAGCCAGATCGCCGATGTGACCAAACACCAGGGGGCGGATGCCGTGACCATCGCGCAGGGCAAATAAGCCCTGGGGCGTGCCGATTACCAGGCTGAAGGCGCCGCGGCAGCGGCTGGCGGCATGGCGGATTGCCCCATCCCAGTCGCGGCCCCCATTCACCGCTTGCTGGATCGCAAAGGCAATCAACTCGGAATCGGTGGTGGAGGTGAGCTCGCTGGCGATATCTGCCAGCTCCAGGCGCAGCTCGGCCGCATTCACCAGGTTGCCGTTGTGGGCCAGGGCGCAGGGGCCTAGCCGGGTCATCAGCACCACCGGCTGGGCATTGCACACCTTGCTGCTACCGGTGGTGGAGTAGCGGTTGTGGCCTACGGCCAGGTCGCCGACCAGGCGTTCCAACACGTCCTGGTCGAACACCTGGCTGACCAGGCCCATGTCTTTATGCAGCCGCACCTTGTGGCCGGCATCGAAGACGGCGATACCTGCCGACTCCTGGCCGCGGTGCTGGAGGGAATAGAGGCCGAAGTAGGTGAGGTTTGCCACCGGCTCCCCAGGCGCCAGTACGGCGTAGATGCCGCAGGCCTCTTCTGGTTTGTCGGGCCGCTGATCGGTGGGGTCCGAATGCATCACCGGCACGGACCCATTCGGGATCAGAGGGAACGGCCATTCTGCACCAGATCCCCACCCATGCGCCGGGGGATTGCCTGCTCATAGCAGGTCTGCAGCGCCTCCACACCCTGATCCAGCACCA
>NZ_JAGQCR010000103.1:0-10605 GCF_024346295.1 Cyanobium sp. BA20m-14 | reverse complement strand
CCACCGAGAGCGAGAGCCAGAACTACGGCTACAAGTTTGGCCAAGAAGAGGAGACCTACAACATCGTGGCTGCTCACGGCTACTTCGGTCGCCTGATCTTCCAATACGCCTCCTTCAACAACAGCCGTAGCCTCCACTTCTTCCTGGCTGCCTGGCCCGTGGTTGGCATCTGGTTCACCGCCCTTGGCGTGAGCACGATGGCCTTCAACCTGAACGGTTTCAACTTCAACCAGTCGATCCTCGACGGCCAAGGCCGTGTGGTGAACACCTGGGCAGACGTGCTGAACCGCGCTGGTCTGGGTATGGAAGTGATGCACGAGCGCAACGCTCACAACTTCCCGCTTGACCTTGCAGCAGCTACTGCCACACCCGTAGCACTGACCGCACCTGCAATCGGTTGATAGTCAACAGCCCAGCTACGGCTGGGTAATAACGGAATCCCAAAAGCTCCCTTGCATAAGGGGGCTTTTTTGTTGGCTGGGTGCACTACCTCGATCTATCACCCGCCACGATGGGACAAGCTCTTACTCTCGCCGTGCTTTTCAATCCCTTCTGCCTGTTCACTACAGCCCAGGTATTGGCTCTTAAAGGCACCGTGCTGTTGCTGCTCACCCTGCTGATCAAGGCCAGAATTCAAATCGTGGCTGGTTCGGCACTCGGAATCTTCCTGCTGCTGCTCCAGACCCTGGTGTTTCTGGCCATCGGCGGTGGGCTACTCCTGGCGGGCGGTGGCGCTGCGTTTGTCGCCATACAGCGACGTCGGTCCGCACAAGCCTGATCGCCAGCCATGGCGGTTTAAGTCGCCCCGGCGCTGGAGCCTGTGATGAACCAGGTGCTCGCCGCTGAGGATGGCGTGGCCTGCACAGCCACCGCGGCCCTGGCCCAACTGAACGCGCCGGTATGGTGACGCCACCGCGGTTGTGTTAATGGGCTGGAGCCAACTCACGGCAATCAACACCGCCAAGGCGCTCACGATTGTGCTGCTGCTGGTGCTGGCGGCAGTGATCGGGGTGCAGGACATGCGCCAGGTGCTCTACCTCAGCCTGCACATCAGCTACTGCCTCTGGTGGCTGCTGGAGCAGTGGCTGTTTCCAGAACGCACCCGCCAACTGTTCAACGAGCGCGTAGGGGTGGTGAGCTTTGGTTTCGCCCTGCTGTTCATCGGCGTGTTCTACAGCCTGCCGGGGCTGCTGGCCTTTCTCAATCCCGTGCCGATCTCCCAGGCCGCCGTGGCCCTGGCACTGGTGCTATTTAACTTCGGCAGCTTGATCAACGCCAGCGCCGATGCGCAGAAAACCACCGCCAAGGCGATGGGGGCTGGCCTGGTGAGCGATGGCATCTGGCGGCGCGTGCGCCATGTGAACTACCTGGGCGATCTGCTGCGCTACCTGAGCTTCGCGGTGGTGGCCGGCAACATCTGGGCCTACCTGGTGCCGGCTCTGGTGCTGCTGATCTACCTGCAGCGCATCGGCGAGAAGGAGAAGCAGATGGCAGCGAAATACCCGGAATTCAGCGCCTGGCAGCAGTGCAGCGCCAGGCTGCTGCCAGGCATCTGGTGAGCTCAGGAACCAGCAGACCCTGGCTCTCAGCCGACCTGCCCTGCGTGCCCGTAATGCCCTTGTGCTGTGGGCGCAGCAGAGCTTCAGGATTCGTTCAACAGGCTCAGCGCTTCCATCACCTGAATGCGGATGCCGCCCAGCCGGGTCCAGACCCGTACCGCATCCTTTCTGCTCTGATAGGGGCGCCAGTCGTCCTCAGCGATGCGGCGCTGGAAATGGGCTGCCACACGCAGGGCAACGGCGACATCGCTTCGCCTTGCCAATCGCAGCGTTGTCCCCCCGATCACCACATCAGCAGGCATGGCGTTGGGGAGTAATCAGGAACTGGCCTGGCTCATTCTCTGCCATTCCCAGCCCCTCTCGGGCCAGGATCGGGAAACAGCCTCTGGTCCGTTCACCAGAATCTGCATCGCCACCGCAGTGATCAATAGACCCATCCGGCGCTGCAGCACCCTTTCGTAGGTCTGACCAAGTCAGCCCCGCAGCCGCGGTTTGAGCTGCATAAATGGACAGAGCCCCATGGCGATGGGGCAGATCACCAGCAGTCGGCGGGTTCAGGAGGCGGGAGCTTGTGCAAACGCCGGTGAAATTGTGCCGATAAACCGCCAAGGCACTTCCAGGCAGTTGATCACCCCTACACGACTGACACGCCGCAGTGGGGAGCGCTTACGGCGTCGAGTTGGCCCACGACGTTGAGCCAACCCACCGCCAGAGTGGACAGGCTTATGTCGATGGCGGGCTGATGCCCAGAGCTTGGGCGCCAAAGTGCCGCGTCATGTCGGTCTGCAGATGCCAAGCCGTCAGCAACGTTTTGGCGATGCGCCTGAGCTCGTCCACGTCGTTGCAGGCATCGATGGCTCTTGCCTGGGTCTCAACAACGAACTGGCGACTGAGTTCACAATCCAGCATGGCCTTGATGCAATGTTTCGAAACGTTAAGCAGTGGTAACGCTAGGCGCGGCCGGTTTCCCGCATGATTCCAATTCCTGTGTCGCAGGCTTCACCCACGCCACCGGGCTACCAGAGGGCAGCAGCCGCCTGGGCTGGCGCGCCTATTGGCAACGTGGACGCCGGCAGATCAAAAAACAAATCCTGCGACTTGAGGATGGCAGACAAATTGAGTTGAGTCTCCAAAAGGCAGGCATGCCCACTATCCGGAAGCTGAACGATTGTGGTGTCTGGAAGAAAGCGTGCCAATCGCTTCGCTTCGCGTTGAGAAGGCAGGAGTCGATCCGCTTCTGAGGCCAGGATTAAAACAGGCTGACGCACGCGATCCAGGGGCAGATCCTCCAGGCGGAACTGTTTAAGCAATGCCAATCTCCAGGCAGCGCTTTGAGGCCTCACAGCCTGCATGGCGGCCAGCAGCTGATGCCGCCTGGGCCTGCTGACCCGATGGGATGCAATCAGCAGATTGCACAGACTGAAGGTGGAGAGCTGGTAGATCGGCGTGGGCAGCAGTTGAGTCAAAGAGCTGCAGGGACCGATCCAGGGTTGACGCTGAGCTGAGGAGGCGGGATTGATCAGAATCAGTTGGTCACACAGCTTCGGAAAGCGTGTGATCAATTTCAACGCCAAACAACCACCAAATGATTCACCACAAACTGTGGTCTTTCGCCCAGGATGCCGTTGCTGCTCCATGCGGATCAGTGCGGCGACTTGCTCGGTCAATTCCTCCCATCCTCTGAGGTCGTCTGGAGGAATAGACAAGCAGCGAATGTCAAAGCCAGTGCTGAGTCCAGCAACCTGTGGTTGCAGCAGCGCACCACTGCCATCCATGCCCGGCAAAAAGACAAACAGCGGTCGTGATGCCGTTACAGGTGTACAAGCAAGGAGCCGCAAAGACTTCGGGGTGGCGATCATGATCAAGGAGTACTAATAAGCATCAGCGGGCCAACAATTCAGCGATCTGGCTCCAACAGGCTTGGGTGAGCTCTCGCGCTGTAGTAGCTCCGCCGCTACCTCGATACCGAGATTTCCAACTCTCGTCGATCAGCAGAGGATGGCCAAAGAGAACATCAACATGCCGATAGAGGATTGCAGAATGCCAGCCATCGCGTTGAAACAGTGCTTCCGATGGATCAAAGCGCCGAAACAAGGCAAGCGGGGCAAGCTTTCCCCGTTTTTCCTCCCTTGAAGCAATGGCAATCGGCAGGATCGCTAGGCCATCTACCGGCACCTTCAGGGCTAAATGGGCAAAACCCCTGTAGAACGGGCTGAGCTGCTGAGGGGCGTTGACCTTCACCATCGGATCTGCACCCTCAGGAAACACTCCCACCACCTGATTGGCTTGCAGAAACCTGGCCGACTGCCGGAAGAACGATGCCTGCCTTCTCTGATCTGCCTCGAGCGGAAAGGCGCCCATCAAAGCAATTGCCTGCTGCAGTAGCGGAACTTGACTCATGTAGTAGTGACAGGCGAATCGCACATGGCGGCCGATCGCCGTCATCAGCAGTGGAGCATCCAGCAGGCTGCGATGGTTGCTGACAATTAGAAGTTTGTTTTTGGTAGGTATTCTCTCAAGGTTATGCAACGAAACTGATATTCCAGCGACATCAAGCAGGCTGCGAGACAGTTGCAAAGGGATGGGCTGTTTCATGCTTGCTGCTTGCCACTCACGAAAATGTTGTCCAAGTATTTATACTGCCTCTCCCTTTTCAAGAGCAATTCATATATCTGTGCTGCAAATAGTCTTTAGCTAAAAGCGGCCGTTGCAAGCCTCAATCCTGGCGGTTAGGCGCACAATTGAGCCTTTTGGCTTTCAGCGCTGATGGGCGGGCGATCCTGTCGGAAAAACTGGAAACGCCCCTCCTATCGACTTGTCGTCAGGCGGCCAGGGCCAGGGAGGATCGGTGCCTTGGTCCGAGCGGGTCGGTCCACTCGTTCAGCGCCTGGAGCGGCAGATGTGGCTGCGGTGCTACCCGGCAGCCCACCTGGATCTCCCCTTGATCGAGCAGGCGGCCCAGCCGCTGCATAGCTGCCTGCTCAGTCCTGGCAAAGTGATCTTGCTGGCTCAGCAGCCAGTCGATCTCAGCCTGGGTGATTACCCCGGAGCTCAGGCTCTCGAGGAACAGTTCGCCAGTGGTCATCGTTTTGTAACGAACTAGTTACATGCTGGTGGGCGGGCGGAGCCTCCGTGAGGCCTGGGGCTCCGAGCCGCCGCCCGGAAGTTCCGCCATGACAAGGCTGGGCTGGATGTCCGTGGCGCTTCACGTTCCTTAATGAAGCTTGCCATGATTTTTGAAAACGACCTCCCACCCCGTGTCCACGTACACCCTGCTCGAACTGTTCGGCGGCTTCATGGCCGCCTGTGTCGCCCTTTGGTTCATCTCGATGAACAGGTTCGTCGCAATTGACTTTCCCGCCTCTAGGTCTGCGCCTCTAGCTGGGCTCGCAGCAGTGGCGCCTGCCGTCCGCGCCTACCTGCAGCGCCCAGGTTTGCTGGCTTCCGTCGGTCTGCTGCTGCTGCGCCTGAGCATCGGCGGGCTGATGATTCACCACGGCCAGGAGAAGCTCGCCGATCCTCAGCAGTTCGCCAACACCTATGTGGCCTCGCTGCACCTGCCCTTCCCGCTGTTCTTCGCGTACGCCGCCGGCTTCTCGGAGCTGATTGGCAGCTGGCTGGTGATCCTTGGCCTGCTTACGCCCGTGGGTGCCCTGGCCCTCAGCGGCACGATGACGGTGGCGGCCTATCAGCACATCTCCACAGCCGGCTTCAACATCTATGTGCTGGAGCTGGTGGTCCTCTATCTAGGCGGCAGCCTCGCCCTGCTGTTCAACGGCCCCGGTCGCTTCTCCTTCGATGCCGGCATCGTGCCGGCTGTGCTCGACGACCTCAGCGCGACCAATGACCTTGAGCCTGCTTTCTCCTCACTGGACGCTGGCGAGCTGCGCGCCATCCCGGTGACCGTCAACTCCAACGCCCGCGGATGAGCGGGCGTGTTGCTTTGGCCTTCTTCCTCTGGACTCACCTCCCTCGATCAACAGGGACCGAATCGGTAGGGGGAAATTGATGCAAGCATCCTTGGCTTTTGCTGCCTCCCTGCCACGTTTGTTGGATTGGCACCCCAGCTACTGCCCTGACTCACGGCTATATCCATGAACCCACCGCTGATCTTTGTGGTAGCCCCGGCACTACAGCTGCCTGACGCCACCACTTCTCATGAGGTTCTGCAGCAAGCGCAGGCCGCAGGGCCCTCCACTGGTTTCGCTCTGCGGATCTTCAACCGGGGCTCTGAGCATCCCGATCTGGGGCTGCTTCCCCTCGATGGTCGTCTTACCGGGGAGCAACGCCGCAGCAGTGATGGCACTCAGTTGCTCTGCGCAGCACTGGTGGTTCGGATCGAACCCCGGCACCACTGGCTCGGTGTCTACCAGGGCGATACGGAGGACCCAACCTGCCTGCGGTGCGTCGATCGCGTGGCGCTAAGCGAGCTGAGCAATACCACCTGCTGGTTTTACCCCACCCATGACGGGACCTTCCTGAGCTGGGAGCGTGGCCTGCACCTCACCTTGAAGCCGGGCTCGATCGTCGATTGTCCTGAGGAGCTGAGTTCTGCGCCTTACGACCGCAACCTGATCTCCGTGCTCTGGAGCCTGCTGGGCGACGACGCCAGCCTCACCTGTGTGGGGCTCACCTACGGAGGCCAACGCCTTGTATTGCCAACGGAAGCGCTCAGCTCCGACCCGATGGCGACCTGGGGACGGTTCAGGGTCGACAACCAGGCCGAGCACAGCCTTGTGGTGGAGGACTGTCTAACGGTCTTCCCAGCCCCGCCATTAGCGGCCTGATGCTTCCGGGCCGCCCAGTGACCAACAGATCGATCAGCGCAGGCTGCTGTATGCCTATCACTTGTCTGAAATGGAGCACCGACGGCGAACTTTCAGCTTTTGATCTCCACTTAGTCCTAGGCCGATTGGCGCGGGTAGATCAGCATTTCGCCGCTATCTGGGGGAACAATATGGATCTCGAACCCTGTCCTTCGATCAGCTGAGCGCCATTGTCAGGCGCGGATCAGCCCAAGCCGCATCGTCAGCAGAGGCAGGCTGGCCCACGCTGCAGTGATGGCTTTCGTGAGCCGGGCCTCCGCTGCCGTGAAGGATTGCACCGAGACCAGGCCGGAATGACTGCGGGCCTTAAGGATTGCTTTAGGTTTGGGCCGTGCTGGAGCTGCCGGTGGTTCAATCCTTTTCGCTTCTCGCTGCCACCGGTCTGGCAGGGCTGGCTCTATTGAGCCTCTGCATCGCCTTCCTCTTCTGAGCAGCCTGTTGTTCTGATCCGCTGCGTGTCTGTGGCGGCGCGGTGCCGGCTGTGATCCGACATCCTTGGCGCTATTCCAGCAGCCTTTGGTGCCCCACGATCCCGCCACCCTCCAGCCCCTGCCGAGCACGCCAGCGCTGAGCGGAGTGCTCGAGACCCTTGCCTTCTTTCGCGATCCTGATTTCGCCCGCTCCCGCTTCGAGCGCTACGGCGATGTGTACGAAACCAGCCTGCTGGGGCAACGGACCGTATTCATTCGCGGCGGTCAGGCGATCGGCGACCTGTTCGCCCAGGGCGATGCGGTTCAGGGCTGGTGGCCCGACAGTGTGCGAGAGCTGCTGGGGCCCCTGTCGTTGGCGAACCGCAACGGCGCCGACCACAAAGCCCGCCGCCGGGTGGTGGGCCAGCTGTTCGCCTCTGCTGCCCTCAAGCGCTATAGCCCGACGATCGTGGCGCTGGTCAACGAGCTCAGCCAGGAGCTGCTCGCTTCAGACGCGCCGGTGGCCCTGGTGCCAAAGCTTCGGCGTTTTGCCTTCAGCGTGATTGCGAGCACGGTGCTGGGGCTTGACCCCATCGATCGCGAAGCCCTGTTCGTGGATTTTGAAACCTGGTGCCAGGGTCTCTTCTCACTTCCCCTGGCGTTGCCCGGCAGCCCCTACGCCCGTGCCCGCCAAGCCCGCCAACGTCTGCTCAAGCGCCTAGGCGCTGTGCTCAAGAAGGCGCAGTCCGCCATGGCATCTGGAGCACCCATCGCCGCCGGCGGCCTTGATCTGCTAGCCGGTGGCCTCGATGAAGCCGGTCTCCCCCTGGGCGACGACGACGTGGCGGAGCAGCTTCTGCTGCTGCTGTTTGCCGGCTACGAAACCACCGCCTCCGCCCTGAGCTGCTTGCTTCTGACCCTGCTGCAACACCCAGCCGAGCTGGACTGGCTAAGGGAGGAACTCGACGTCTTGCCGTGGCCGCCGGAGGAGGGGGAGGCTGGGAGCGCCACCGACGCCCTGCGGGCTCCGCGGCTCGATGCAGTCGTGAAGGAGGTGATGCGGCTGACCCCGCCAGTAGGTGGTTTCTTCCGCCGCACCCTGGAGCCCATTGCCCTAGCGGGTGTACTGGTGCCAGCCGATCGGGTGGTGCAGGTGAGCATCGCCGCCAGCCAGCGCCATGGGGCCGATACGGAGGATCTGGCAATCTTCCGGCCGCAGCGACATTTGGACGGTGACACCACGGTCACCTTGCTGCCTTATGGAGGTGGTGAGCGGGTGTGCCTGGGCAAGGCGCTTGCGGAGCTGGAGATCAGGCTGCTGGCGGTGGGGCTGCTCAAACAGCTGACCTTGGCGCTGGAGGCGGATCAGGACCTGACGCTCAGGGTCATCCCTAGCCCCTCTCCGGCGGATGGCCTGCTAGTTCGCGCTCGTTCCACAGCCAGCTAAGCCTCCAGCCTCATCAGCACGGGGGACTCGGATGGGAACCGTGCTGCTTCTCAAGCCCCTCTGCCGATTTTCCGCAGCCACATCGGCGGGGACTGCAGACCAGGCGCTGCTGCGGGTCTCCGCTGTTCAGGTCAAAACTTGAGGAATCGGGCTCATGGGATTGAGGCAAAGTGGCCAGCGGTTAACAATTCTTTGCATTAGGTTTACGGCAAGAGCTTTCCACCCCTTGAACGACCTCCTGGCTGCTGTCTACCTGATCTTCTTTGCGCTCATCGCCGGTGGAGCTTTTGCCTTGATGAGTCAGAACCTACGCGGCTCCGCTTCTCTTGCATCCCAAAGAAGTGGCGGCAAGCCAAGGCGCCATCCTGAGGCTCCCGAGCCCGGTGACGAGGTCCTTTACGTCGACTTCAGCCGGGAGCGGCTGGAGGAGCTCTATCAACAGGCGTCGTAAGCCATCAGCTCACCACACGACTTCTGCAGCCCAGCCGGCACTACTGCGGCAGGGCTAGAGGAAATCAACTCGCAGCACCTCGCTGTGCAGCTGGTAATGGTGAATCACATCCACTGGCTCACGGCCAATGTTTCGAAGTGAGCTATCCGTGCCGTTGTAGCAATTGCAGCTGCTGAATGTTCAGGACTTGGTCCTGGCAAGTCAAGAAGACCTGCTCGATTGCTCTACTTGAAGTACCAAGCTCAGCAGCCATCGACTCTTCTCCGATGGACTGCTGGAAGTGATGCTGCACGTGCTCATATGACAAGGGTGGGCACATAGCCCGAAAAGTTGGACCTGCATTGCCTTGTCAGGAGAGCCAGCCACGCCCAGCGGCCAGGCGAGAGCCTTCCTCCGCCGCCTCGATGCAGCGCTGAGCCCGGCGCTACTGCTTCGCAGAAGCCTGCGGCTAGGCATCGTCCTGGCCCTGAGCCCGCAGTAAGTACCCCTCCATCGCCTCCGGCGTTTCGATCACGGCCAGCAGGCCAGCGGTTCGTGCAGCTAAGGAGCCAGCAGCAAGCAGACGGCTCACCAGGCCGTGGTCCCATAGCTGCTCCCCGGTGGAGCCGGGTGCAAACAGCTCCTTGCGCAGCACCGCTAGCAGTGACTGCTTAAAGGCATCGAGCTGCCCTGGCCTTAGCCGGCGGCTGTTGGGTAGGCCCGCCGCTCTCCCCGCAGGGATCACGGTTGGACGATCCGGCGAATGCTCCACGCTCCAGCTCAGACCGGTGCCCGGCAGGCCCACGGTTGACCGGGGGCCGCCGCTGCGGTTCACCGGGATGTTGAAAGAGGCACCCCGCCCGCCAACGGAGATGGAGCTGAGCCCACCCTTAGCAAAGTTGAAGCGCAGTGGGCCCAGGCGGGCGGAGCGGCGGAAGCGGAAGCCCATGGCAATCAGCGGCTCTTGACGCAGTACCCACCAGATGAATACCAACCCAGCGGGCATCCCTTGCCGCTCTTCTGGATCGCCTCGTACTCAGTGGATACCACCGCAGCTGCCCAGGGCTTGAGTGAATGCACCGTTGGCGGATCGCCCGTCAGCATGGGGATACTCTCGTTCACCCTTTGCTCCTGATCCCCTGCTTGCCGTTCAGCACGGCCAAGGTGCTGAGCATCAAGGCCACCATGCTGCTGTTGCTCACTCCTGCTGGTGAGCCTTGCCGAGAAGGCTGATGAAACAGAGGTGCAATCTGCGGTGGGGACATGAGAAGAGCACGCCAGAAAGTGTGCTGGCTCCTACGTCATCGAGTCGTCAACATGCTCAAGCCCGTGGAGGAGGAGCAGTGTAAAATCAATATCTGCTTTAATTCAAAACCTATTCCAGAAACTATGAACCCGAGTCGCCTTTATCTCATTTTTTCCGCAGCTGGGCTGCTGCCAATTGCGCTTAGCTACGGAATTGACCCAAATCGGATCCTCCCAAAACTCTTGAAAATCCAACCCATGGGCGGGGATTTAGTTCACATCCTTAGGGCCGTAATGGGTCTCTACCTTGCAATCCTTGTCCTTTGGCTGTTGGGCGCGATCCGTGGTGGATCGCTGATGCGTACAGCCATAATTAGCGAGATAGTATTTATGTCTGGATTGGCAGCCGGCAGGCTTCTTAACATGCTGCTAAACGGCTGGCCAAGTCCAATCCTCATTGGATATACCGTTGCAGAGTTGGTATTGGCCTCATGGGGAATTCTTTGCCTGTTCAGTCATGACAGAAATTCTGAAGCCACCGTTGGCTTGATATAGGCCGCTCAGGCGAGACGCGCAGGCCAGATCCGACCGGTGGATTTTGTCACTGCAAGGTGTGCACAATGACCCCTGTGCAAGAAAGGGTGGTGGAGTTGGCCCGAAGGCAGGTGGGTCTGGTTACTGCCCCGCC
>NZ_JAGQCR010000102.1:0-10639 GCF_024346295.1 Cyanobium sp. BA20m-14 | reverse complement strand
CGTTGATCACATTCAGCCACTAGCTGCTGGCGGCCTGTATCATCCTGATAATTTGCGGGTACTGGCAGCCTTTGAAAATATGCGCAAAGGAGCCAAACTCCCTGACGCTGTTACTGGCAAGCAAGAGGTGTGCGAGAGAAGCAGGTCAGATTATTAGAAACTGACGTGATTTCTAATTGCAGAGAGCAGGCAGTTCCTTCCTGTCGCCAGGCAGCACAGAAACACTCAGTTGAGATCCAGCCCCTTGAACGTCGCCGTCTTCACATCGTTGTAGAAGATCGGATCGATCTTGTCGATCTCATCGGTGTTGATCTCGAGGAAGCTGCGCTTGTTCTCACCCGGGATCAGGGCGCAGCGGGCGCCGTTGTCCATGGCGACCTGGAGGGGTTCCACAAGGGAGCGGGCGGCTTTGATGTTGCCCTGAATGCTCATGTCACCCATCACAAGCATGCCGGCCCTGGTGGGGGCACGGCGGATGGCGGAGAAGGCGGCGAGAAAGAAGGCCACACCCACCTCGGCTTCTACCTTGTTGCCCAATAGGTCGATGGCTTCGACGTTGAAGTCGTAGCTGCCAGCCTCATGACTGATCGAGAAGACGCTCTTGTTTGCTTGCAGGTAGGCAAATGCCCGCTGTATCGATTCCTTCATTGGGCCGCTGATGCCACCAGCTGGCTTGAGCTTGCCGTTGCCTGCCGCGATCGATACCTCTAAGCGGTAGAGGCCAACCGTGCCATCCCCAGTCACGGACGCGGTGTAGACCGAACCCGGTGCCAGCGGCTCTGCAGCGATCAGATCCTGACCGCCCTGCTCGGGGACACCCACAAAGCGCTCCTCACCCGTGTCGTTGTCGGAGTAGCTGAAGGAGGTTTGGCTGTACTCAAAGGAGCCCATCTTCTTGAGCTGCTCCTTGACGCGCCGGCGGCACTCAATGGCGAGCTTGAGGATTTCCTCCAGGTCTTCCTTGGCTGGTTCCCCATGGGGATGGATGATCTTGACCAGCCCGGAGACGGTGCGGCGCACGGCCTTGCGGTCACGGGTGTTGAGGTGGCTACCTAGGCCGAAGTGGCTGTCGCAGAGCTCGGTGTAGTTGAGCTTGCGCAGGTCGCGCAGGGCCTCGGCCAGGTAGTCGATCACGAAGCCGTAGTGGTCCGTGAAGAACTCGTTGCGCATGTTGGGAACTTCCCAGCCCGGCAGGTAGCAGTGCAGCCGGTCGATGAAGGCGCGGTCGTCGCGAATCACATCGGGCATCGGAGCAAACAGATGCCCCGTCTGCACCATCACGTCGATCGGCTGCTGGGTGTTGCCGAACATGGCGATGCTGGCGTCGCCGGCAAAGCTCTCGGCACCACGCTGGAACTGCCCCGACTCGCAGTAGGTCTTCATGGTGGTGATGACCTCCTTGGGCATCTTCTGGAGGTCGGCCACCTCGTCGAAGCCGACGACGTCCCAGATCGACACCATCCCTTTGACCTTGCCGCTCATGTGGCCAAACAGGTTGGCCACGGTGGTGGGGCCGGTGAGCAGGGCGGCGTAGGGGGAGAGCTCCTGCACCGCAAAGCTCTTGCCGGTGCCGCGGGGACCGAGCTCCACAAGGTTGTAGTTGCGCTCGCAGAGCGGGATAAGCCGCAGCAGGAATAGGAGCTTGAGCCGCTGGCTGAACTGGGAGGGCTCGTAGCCCATCGAACGGATCAACAGGTCGATCCACTCCTCGGTGCTGAACTGCGTCCGCAGCTTGCGGTATTCATCGAGGTTGAAGCTGGCCAGCTGGATCGGCGTCAGCTGGCTGATCGAGAAGGGTGCCTTGCTGTCGTTCTCCTCCCACTCCACCTCCACCTGCGCCCACACCCCGCCTGTGAGCAACCGCTCAAAGGCATGCACGTCGTCATCAGCGATGCGCAGGCTGTTGCTGCCGAAGTTGACGCACTCGGCCACATAGGTGTTGCCGACCAGGCGCACCTTGACCTTGTCGATAAAGGTGTAGCGGCCCTTCTGCTTGACCTTGCTCTGGGCCTTGGTGGCTTCGTCTGGGCGGATGTAGTTGTTGGCCAGGGTGTCACGCACCACCGAGAGGCCCAGCTCGATCGCTGCCGAGTCAGAGGAGGCGCAGTACTTGCCGAGCAGATACTCGAGCACGAACACCGGCACGTTGGCGCCGACCTTCACGGCCCGCACCAAGTCCTTGCGCACGCACTTACCCGCAAAGACCTGATTGACCTTGTCGTCGAGGGCGTCGCGGGCGGGGGTGCTCATGGGGGCTGGATTAGGAGGTGCTGGCTGAGGTGCTGTGCTCGGTGAGGCAGGGCGGCTTGTGGATCACGGGTGAACGACAAACGGCTTTGTGGATCACGGATCGGGGTTTCATGATCCACAAGCTAGGGGTCATGGTCGCCCCTCCGCAACGGCCAGTAGCTGCTCCAGGCAGAGGACCCGGGGGCGCCGGCCGCTGGCTCCCCTGATCACAGCAAGGATCTCGGCGCTCTCCAGGCAGCGGAGAATGCGCTTGGCGGTGGCCACAGGAATGCCGGCGTGCTTTTCGAAATCGGTGGCCCGAAAGGTGGGGGTGGAGAAGATCCAGTCCAGCGCTGCCACGGCGTACTGGGAACGGGTGGCCTCCTGGACGGCGGGCTTGAGGTTTTCGTAGAGGGCCAGGATCTGGCTGGCCCTCTCCTGGTTCTGGCTGGCCTGGGCCTGCACGGCTTCCAGGAAGTAGCGGCACCAGCCTGTCCAGTCGCCATCACGGGAGATGGCGAGGAGCCGCTCCACATAGCTGTCCTTATTTGCCTCGAAATAAGCGCTCAGATAGAAGTACGGCATGCGCAGAATGCCGGTCTGCCAAAGGAAGAGCGGCAACACCATCCGGCCGATGCGGCCGTTGCCATCAAGGAAGGGGTGCAGCGACTCGAACTCGGCATGCACGATGGCGAGCTGAACGAGCCGATCGGGATATTCGTCATGGATGAAGGATTCCCAGCTGCCCATCGCGGCATCGAGCTTGTCGGCGCTGATCGGGATAAATCGGGCTTCTTCAATCGGTCGATATTTAGGCCCGATCCAGTTCGGGATCTTCCGGAACTCGCCTGGGGCCTTGTCGTCACCGCGCACCCCAGAGAGCAGGGTGGCGTGCAGGGTTTTGATGACCCGCAGCGATAGCGGCAGGGTGTCGAGCAACTCCACTGCCTGCCTCATGGCGTGGCGGTAGTTCTGAACCTCGCGGATGTCGTCGCGGCGTTCCTGCGGCAGCGTGCTGGCTTCCGCGTCAGCCTCGAACTCCAGGACTTCAGCCAGGGTGGCCTGGGTGCCCTCTATTCGGGAGGACAGCACCGCTTCCTGGCTGGAGAGGGGGCTTAGCAGAACTGCGGGGTTGGGGATCCCCTCCAGTAGGCCGTCATAGCGAGCCAGGCTGGCGTTAGCAGGGCCCAGTAGCGGGATCAGCTGCTGCCAATCGAGCTGTGGTGGAGGGAAGCCGCCCAGGTGGTAGGTAACAGGAGCCATCAGCCGAGCAGGTCCACTGGCAGATCGGGGCTGCGGTGTAGCACCAGGTCGGTGGCGGCGTCACGCAGCTCCAGGTAGAGCTTCTTGCCGCTCCAGTCGCCGGGAATGAGCAGCCCGATGGTGGCGGCCTGGCCGGGGGTGAGGGTGAGGCGGTTTGTGCCTGTGTCGAGCTCAGCGTCGATGGCCTGGATGGGCGTAGCTACTAGGTCTTCTGTCTTGCAGTCGTAGGCAGCGAGCACTGTCTGGCGGTTTTTGCCCTGGTTGAGCAGGTCGATGGGTAGCTCGATCGGCACCATCAAGATGCGATTGGTGACCCTCTCCACAAGCGTTCCTGGCCAGGGCTTCTGCTTTTTGGCCTTGCCTGCGCCCTCAGGTGCTGTGCCAGGCGCAGCACAGCGGAAGCTGAGCAGGGGGATCAGCAGCTCCTGGATGCTGCTGCCGCCGTGGTGAAAGCAGAGACTGCCACCAGCCTTGAGCACCCCGGAAGAACGGGGCAGCACCACCGAGAGACCATCTTGTCCGTAGCCAAGGGCTGCGGTCTGGATTTCCACGCAGGAGGGATTGACGGCGGAGGGGTGGCCAAGCCAGCAGCGCCGCTCCAGCTTGAACAGTTTTCCGTCCGGCGGGTCGATGCGCATGGCGGGCTCTCGGCCCAGCGGTAGATGCAGGAAGCCGTGATCCGCAGTGATCACGAAGCGCTCCAGCGGCTGCTCCAGCGGCAGGGCTGCCAGGCGGCGCACGGCGTCTTCGATGGTGTCGAGCTCGCGCTGCATGTCGGTGCGCACATTGGCGAGGTTCTCGTCGGTGTCGCGCTCACCGGCGTGGTCGATGCCGGTGCTGGTGACGACCACCGGACCAGTACCGGCCAGCTTCTCGAGCAGCACGGCCTCCTTGCTGCGAATCAGCTCCACCAGCGAGATGACTACGGCGGTGGGCACCCGCTGCTGCAGGTGGGCGAGGCGCTTGGGCTTGTCACTGCTCCAGCCAACCGGCACCCCATCGACCACAGAGCAGGGGCTGCCAGCGACATCGGCCACCGCAAAGCTGCGCTCCGCGCCGGGCAGCAGGGCTGCCATGCCAACGGGCGTGATTGAGGGCAGGGCGGCCTGGGCGATCTCCAGCTTGAGGTCGCTGAGCTGCTCGCGGCTCCAGCCGCTGAAGCGCTCATGCAAGGTGGCGCCCATCTCGTAGCGCAGGGCATCCACCCAGAACACCACCGCCCTGCCGGCGCCGGGCTGCACCCGCTCGCTCCAGGTGCGCGTCTGCGGGAAGGCACCAGGGATAAGCCAGCCTGCCTGCTGCAAGGCAGCGGTGAAACGTTGGGCCTGCTGCTCCAGTAGGGCCTCGTAGCGGCCCCGCAGCTGCTCTAGAGCGTCGCTGATTTCCACTTCGCTGGCGGTGAGCTCAGCCACCTGCTGCTCCAGGCGCCGCTGCAGGCCATCGACCTGCTGGGCGGCCTCTGCCTGATACGGAAGCCAGGCTTCAACGGCAGCGGCGGCCTTAGGCAGCTGGGCTTGCGCCTGCTCGAGGGCCACCCCGAGGGCGGCGGCGGTGCGGGCCAGCTCCCACTGCAGCCGGCGCCTGGCTTGCTGGGCATCGGTGGGCTGACCCACCAGCCAGAAGCTGTTGTGACGGGCGGCCACCAGCTCCTGAGCCTTGGCGTACTCGCCCTGGGCGAGGAAGACATCGACGCTGCGCAAAAGGAACTGTTCTTCGCAGGGGAAGGTGTCGATCGAGCCGAGCACGCCGGGCCGCTCGCCGCTGATCAGGGAGCGCAGCTCAAGCTCAGCTTCGATGCGAGTAGCGATGGCGATGTAGGCGGGCGCGTGGCTGCGGCGCAGGCCCTGCACATCGGCGAGGGCGTTTTCTTCGGCGGCCTTACCAACCGGCAGCGACTGCCTGGCAAAGGCGCTGAGCTCATCGCCATGCCAGTCGTGCAGGAACTCATGCAGCAGCAGGGCCCGCTGGGCCCGCTGGCGCCAGTCGGCCAGGGTTGTCTCTACGGGAAAGCCCAGGCCCCAGCGGCTGTGCAGCAGATCCTGCAGCTCGTTCTCCAGCCCTTTGGCGCTGATCGCGTCATCGAGCCCATCTGCTGCCAGCCAGAGGCGGGCCAGCTCGGCGTTCTCGGGAGAGCTGTTGCGTCCCAGCTGCTGCTGAAACAGCGCCTTGAGCTGACTGAAGCCGCCGCTACCTGCTTGCTCCAGGGCCAGGGCGATATCGCGGTAAGTGAGATCGGGACGCTTGAGCAGCTGCTCCACCTTGTCGGGCTCGAGGACCTCACGCAGGTAGCCGCGGGCACGGCTGACCAGCTTGATCTCGAAGGTGGAGCCAGCGCGGAGCAGCTCAAGCAGCACGGCGCGGCCTTCGCTTTCCTGGCGATTTGGTAGGTAGACGAGCAGCGGATCGGGCAGATCTGCTGCAACGTGCGGTTCAAGCTGGCTTCGCAGCTCGTAGAGGCTGCTGCCGGCCACTGCCCAGCCGGCCTGCTGCTCCCCGAAGCTGAGGCTGCCCAGCTCCTTGCCGCTGGGCGGGGCCGTAGCGACATCGTCGAGAAAGGGCCGCAGCTGCTGGCCCGGATCAAAGACCAGCAGAACCCTGTGCTCGCTGAGCTGCTTGGCCAGCTCCTGGCAGAGGCGGCGGTGGAGCTTGTTGGGGGCTGAAGCGGTCACCGAGTCACCTCTTGGTTGGCGATGAGGTTCTCGACGATTTCTGGGCTGACGCCGAATCGCTCGGCGACCTGCTCCACGGCCGGTTCGGAATAGTCGCCACAGAGCTGCTCCAAGGCACCCTCAGCAGGGCAAAGAAATTCAGCGGCGAAGGCCCTCTGGACCTTCTGGCGATATGTGGGGATGTCGCTACTCACGTACCACGACTCACTTCTGGATCCTGTGACCAGGGCATCACCGAGAAAGCGAGCGAGCTCAAAACGACGTGCTGGCGGGTAAAACTTGCGTAGATGCAGGGCGATCTGTCCGGTTGGCCCTGGCACCGCTACAGCGATGGGTTGGCGTCTCGGTGGCAGGGTTGATTCAAAGGCTTGGGGCGTCAAGCCAAAGAGATCGCAGAGCAGAGCAGTTGGGATGGGCTCATTGCTGAGGCCCAAGTGTTGGCGCAGGGCATGGGCCAGCTGCTGGGCTAGGCGCCAGGGCGCACGCGACTGGATCGGCTTCTGAAGCACGACCTCAAAGACCTGCAACCTGGCCTCAAGGGCTGGGCTCTCCAGCAGTTGCTGAAACTGCTGGAGACCTGGAAGTTGGCCCTGGGCTGAACGCCCGTAGAGAGGAGCAATCTCATTAAACGTTTGGGGCCCCATGGTTTCGGCCAGGCGCATCGCCTGCTCCATCAAGGCTTCCGGTGCATCATCGGGATCAAACCCCAAGCAGGCTTCTAAGCGCCTGTAGCTGCTGGACTCTTCGTCTCTGCGCTCATCTTTCACCTCTTGCCAGAGATCGAGCAGCTCGGTCTGGATCCCATCCCAGGCCTCCAGACGCCCGAGCACTGAGTTGATGAAGCCGTCGAGTACCGCTTCCACCTGCTCCCGTGGGATCGAAATCGGAACCTGCAGCGTGTTCAAGTAGCGAACCGACTGCTGGCGGGAGCCTGCTGCGATCGAAGCCTGGAATTGAATGGTGTCGCCCTCGCTGGCCAGCACCACAGCGGGCCAGATGGTGCCTGCATTGGCAGCCGGCCACTCATGGGCCAGGCGCCACTCTGTGCTGGGACGCAACCGTTCGGGCGGTTTGGGTTCGTGGAGCAGACGCCACCAGTTGGCCGCAAGCCAGAAGGCCAGTGGATAAGCCGACACCAGCACCTCCTGGCGGCTGGTGCGGGAGAAGGTGTCCTCGTGTTCGGTGAGGTTGATGTCGCCCACCTGCAGGCGCAGCCGCCCGGTGGAAGCGAGCACCTCGGCAGCGCCTTGGCCAGCGGCTTCCCAGTTGCTGATGCTGAGCTGCAGATCGGTCATGGTTCGTCTCCCAAGCGCTGCAGCACCAGCTCAGCGAACGGGTCTTCTGGCTGCAGGGGGTACCCGTGATAGATACCTGTTTCACTCTGCTCGAGCTGCGCTTCCAGGACGCGACCCTCTCGGAGAGCCCAGATGTTCTGGGGCCAGCCGTTGACGCAACGCTCGCTGATCAGGCCAGCGGCAACACCGGAACGCAGCAATTCCAGGGCTTCCTGCCTGTGGAAGATGCCAACTTCGTCGCAGAGCATCTTTCCGATTCGGGCACCACTGGGAGGAGTAAGACCGAAATCACCGGGATTGCGCTTGTGCTCAGGGTTCCCTCCATAGAGCAGCCGCTCGCCAAGCTGCTGCAGGCGATCCGGAGGCCAGTGACGCAGATCAGCCAGCTGGCGTTTGGTGTTGTAGGTGCCGTTGCGTCGCTTCATGTGTGCTGACCTCCGCTGCCAGCCTGACGCCTTTCAGCTCCCCTCGATCGGCTGCCAGCTCCCCTCGATCGGGGCGGAGCCCCCCTCGATCCGCCTGAAACCCCCCTCGATCGGCGGAGTTTCCTGCTGAAAGTCGGGAAGCCAGCGTGGGAGCCAGCTCCTGGCAGAGACGGCGGTGGAGCTTGTTGGGGGCGGCGGCGGTCATGGGAAGCAGCGGCGCACCCAATACGCGCAGATTACGCGCATGCTCGTATTTATACACGCGTGCTTGTAAATACTCATACGGATGGCGGAAGGCGATAGCTGCGGCCCTTGCCCACCCCTTCCGGGATCAGGGCGCCACGTTTGCAAAGGCGCTGCAGGGCATGGGTGGCCTGGTTCTCCTCCAGGCCGAGAGCTTGGATGAGATCCCGCCGGCGCAGGGTTTCACGCTCCCTGGCCAGCTGGAGGATGCGCTGGTCGATCTCTTCAGTGCTGAGGGCCGCCTGGCGTTGGTACCCGGCTTCCTGATCGAAGGCTTGGTACACCTTCTGCGAAAGGGTGTAGCTGCGTCCGCGCCCCTGGCCCTGGGCGGCCACGAGCTCGGCCTCCACCAGTTGTTCCAGGTGACACCTGATCGTGGGCTCCTCGCGGTGCAGGCTTTCCGCCAGCTGGGCGGTGGTGAGGCGGCGTTGCTCGTGCAGGGTATCCAGCAGCAACAGACTCAGAAGCCCCAGGGGTGCACCGCCCTGGCGTTGCTGGGCTTGCCAGAGGGCGACCAATTGCAGGTTGGCCGGCTGGGTGCTGAGCTGCAGCACCACATCATCCAAGCTGGATTGCCTGTAGTTGGGAGCTGCTCGCCCCGCTTCTAGGAGCTCCTGGTAAATGCGATCGACCCCCCGTCCGGTCCGCTCTGCTAGGCCGATGCGCTTGAGGGCATCGGCAAGCGCGAGGTTGCGGGAGCGGGGAGGCGTGGTGAGCAGGGTGTCGATGCTGACGCCGCGCACAAAACCGCCGGGGTTGCTAATCACCAGCTGATCGCCGAGTTGCCAGGTGATATGCACGGCGGCAAGACGGGTGTAATCGCGGTGGGCAAGGGCATTGAGGAAGGCTTCGCGGAAGGCGCGTTTGCTGAGATTCGGCACCGGCACGCGAAACAGGCCCACATCAAGCTCTTGCTCTGTCAGGAGGGGATCAATCCGCTGCTCGATCTGTTCCACCAGAGCCAGAAGTGGCGATCGCCAGAAGTGATTGATGCGCACCTCCGTTCCCTGCAACACCTGGAAGCCGCATTCATGGCCGGGGAGGCAGCGCCTGATGGCCGATTCGTGGCCCAGCAGCAGCAGGCCTGCCGCTGTGGGCCGATGGGTTCCCTGGGCATCGATGCCCACCAGGGCTAGGGCCCCATCGAGCTCGTCGTCACTGAGCTCCAGCAGGGTGGGATCCCCTTTGTAGGTGCGCACCATGCTGCGCAGCCGCTGGCGTTCGGCAGGGTTGAGATCAGCAAGGGTGGCAGTGGGCAACGGTTCGCCAGACCAATCCAGCTCCAGCTGCTGGTGGGAGCGCCGCATCACATCCACAGCGCTGGCGGGCCGGCAGAACGGTTTGCCCTGCTGGTCGAGGCTGCGGATCTGGCAACGGCCATCGCGAGTAAACACCGTTCCTTGGGCCACTGGAACATCGATCTGGAGAACGGTGTGCTCATTGAGCTCCAGGTATTCCACCGAGACGCCGAGTGGTGGGGTAGTGAATTCAGCGATCACTGCGGCCAGGTTCTTGCGACGATCGCGCCCGGAGTGCAAGCCCGTGACGGTGCCGTTGTCTTCGATGCCCAGGTAGAGGGTGCCGCCCTGGGCATTGGCCAGACAGATCGCTGCCAAGGCGAGATCACGATCTTTGAGCTGCTCCTTACGGTCGCCCTTGAACTCCACCGTGAGGGTCTCGGACGTTGGCAGCTGGGGCGCTTCCGCTGCCATCATTCTTCCTCTCCAGGCTGGCTCTCAATAGCCGCGAGACCTGACTCAGTGAGCCGGTACTTGGCCCCACGGGCAGCCCCAAGCTGCTCGATCTGGCCGCCTTCCTTGAGCTGCTTGATCACAGCTGTAAGCGAGGCAGCCTCTACACCCAGTAGCTCGGCAATGGAGTTTCTGCCGAGGCCCTCTGCCGGTGCGGCGGTGAGCACCAGCAGGGTCTGGCGGGAGGTTTCTGCCCCTATCTCGGGGGCAGATCCGCGGGGCCGGCGGGTTGTGCCAGTGGAGGACGACTTCGTGGCCCGCGGTGCGCGGGTACGAGCGGCTGCCACAGGTGGAGGTGCAGCGAGGAAGCGCTCCAGTGCGTTCTGCACCGCAGGTTTGCTGTACCCGGAGATCAGGGCTTGCAGCTCAGCTTCTGACAGCTGACGCTGCATCCAGTTGCCGTTATTGGTGTCCTGCCAGAGGCGCTCTTCTAAGCCGTGGGCGATAGCGAGGCTGCGATCAGTAGTGCACTTCCTGATCACCCGCTCGGGCCAGAGATGGAAGGCGAGATGGGCCCAGTCGTAATCGCCCTTGACCAACTTGTCCCAACACTCCTTGCACTTCTTCTGCCAGGGGGTGTAGGGCGTGATGCGCCAGAGAATTGCGTGGTTGATGATCACGCCATCGTTGAGATTGGGGTTCCAGAGAGGAGTAACTAGCTCTAGTTCACTCTTGAAGAGCCGTAGATCCTGGAGCAGGACCTGAGCCTCCTGAAGCAGGCTGGCCGCATCACCCGATAGGCCCCCCTGAGATTCAAGTTCAAA
>NZ_JAGQCR010000101.1:0-10651 GCF_024346295.1 Cyanobium sp. BA20m-14 | reverse complement strand
CCTCCTGCAGCACCTGCATCACCTCATCGTCGGCCTTCTGGATACGTTTCTTGGCGGCCTTGATGGTGTTGACGATGTTCTGGCGGATCAGGCGATGGATCACAAAGGGCTGGAACAGCTCGATCGCCATCTCCTTGGGCAGGCCGCACTGGTGCATCTTGAGCTTGGGGCCCACCACGATCACGGAACGACCGGAGTAGTCGACCCGCTTGCCGAGCAGGTTTTGGCGGAAACGGCCCTGCTTGCCCTCAATGATGTCGCTGAGCGACTTGAGGGCCCGGTTGTTGGCACCCACCACGGTGCGGCCCCGGCGACCGTTGTCGATCAGGGCATCGACGGCCTCCTGCAGCATCCGCTTTTCGTTGCGAACGATGATTTCGGGGGCCAGGATCTCCTGCAACCGGGCTAGCCGGTTGTTGCGGTTGATCACCCGCCGGTAGAGGTCGTTGAGATCGCTGGTGGCAAAGCGGCCGCCATCGAGCTGCACCATGGGCCGCAGATCTGGCGGGATCACCGGGATAACATCCAGCACCATCCAGGTGGGACGGGCATTGGTGGCGATGAAGTTATCAATCACCCGCAAACGTTTAATCAGCTTGGCCCGCTTCTGGCCCTTGCTGGCTGCGATCTCCTCACGCAACTGATCGCCAGTTTCATTGAGCTCCAGATCCTCCAGAAGTTGCTTGAGTGCCTCGGCGCCGATGCCCACTATGGGCTCGTTCTCAATGTCGGAATCCTCAGCGTAGATCTGGTCTTCGATCTCAAGCCACTCATCTTCAGTGAGAAGCTGCTTGTAGGTGAGGTCTTTGTGATCGCCTGGATCGAGCACCACGTAGCAGTTGAAATAGACGATCTGCTCCACATCCCGCAGGGGCATGTCCAGCAGGATCGCCACATAGCTGGGGATCCCCTTCAGATACCACACGTGGGAGACAGGGGCTGCCAGCTTGATGAAGCCCATGCGATGGCGACGCACCCGGCTCTCAGTGACCTCGACCCCGCAGCGCTCGCAGACGATGCCGCGGTGGCGCACCCGCTTGTACTTACCGCAGTGGCATTCCCAATCCTTGGAGGGTCCAAAGATCTTCTCGCAGAACAGCCCGTCCATCTCGGGCTTGAGCGTGCGGTAGTTGATGGTTTCGGGCTTGGTGACCTCACCCACCACCTGACCATTAGGCAGCGTGCGCTGCCCCCACTCCATGATCCGCTCGGGCGAAGCGAGCGTGATCTTGACGTAGTCGAAGTGGTTTTCGGTGCGGAGGTTGCTGTTGGACATCGGCTTAGGGCTCGCGGAGTTCGAGAAGGGAGGGGCGGTCAGCGATGCGCTGCAAACAAGCAATCAGTCGTCGTCGTAATCCGCGACGCCGAGGGATTCGTAGGTGGGCCGGCTGGGGGTGCTGCGGCGGGGGTTGACGTCCTGCATCAGATCCACTTCCTCGCCGGCATCGGTGTAGACGGCGATGTCTAGACCAAGCGACTGCAGCTCGCGCATCAGCACCTTGAAGGACTCAGGCGTGCCAGGCCGGGGGATCGGCTTGCCCTTGACGATGGCGTTGAGCGCCTCGTTGCGGCCCTGCATGTCGTCGGATTTGACGGTGAGCAATTCCTGCAGGGTGTAGGCGGCGCCGTAGGCCTCAAGGGCCCACACCTCCATCTCACCGAGGCGCTGGCCGCCCTGCTGGGCCTTGCCGCCCAGGGGCTGCTGGGTCACAAGGGAGTAGGGGCCGGTGGAGCGGGCGTGGATCTTGTCGTCCACCAGGTGGACCAGTTTGAGAATGTGGGCGTAGCCAACAGTCACGGGCTGGTCAAAGGGATCGCCGCTGCGACCATCGATCAGCTGAATCTTGCCTGGGTTGTCGGGGTTGTAGACCCATTCCTTGCCGGGCAATTTGGCGGCTTCCTCGAGGTAGGCCTGCACGGTTTGCTTCGACTTTTCAGCGCCGTGCATCTCGTCGAAGGGCACCACCTTGACGCGGCAGTCGAGATGGGAAGAGGCCCAGCCCATCAGGCATTCGAACACCTGGCCCACATTCATCCGACTCGGCACACCCAGGGGGTTGAGCACGATGTCGATTGGGGTGCCGTCAGGCAAGTAGGGCATGTCCTGCTGGGGCAGGATGCGGCTAATGATGCCCTTGTTGCCATGGCGGCCGGCCATCTTGTCGCCCACCTGGATCTTGCGGCGCTGGGCCACGTAGACCCGCACCACCATGTTTGCGCCCGGCGGCAGCTCGTCGCCCTGCTCGCGGGTGTAAATGCGCACATCCACCACGCGGCCCCGCTCCGTGCTCGGTACCCGCAGGGAGTTGTCGCGCACATCGCGGGCCTTCTCACCGAAGATCGCCCGCAGCAGCTTCTCCTCGGGGGGCTGGTCGGATTCGCCCTTGGGCGTCACCTTGCCCACCAAGATGTCGCCGCTCTCGACGTAGGCGCCGATGCGGATGATGCCCATCTCGTCGAGGTGACCGAGGCTCTCCTCGGCCACATTGGGGATCTCACGGGTGATCTCCTCGGGGCCAAGCTTGGTTTGGCGGGCCTCGATCTCATACTTCTCGATGTGCACCGAGGTGTAAAGATCGTCGTGCACCAGCCGATCGCTGAGCAGGATGGCGTCCTCGTAGTTGTAGCCCTCCCAGGGCATGTAGGCGATCAGCACGTTCTGGCCCAGGGCGATTTCGCCGCCCTCACAGGCCGAGCCATCGGCCAGCACCTGGCCGGCGATCACCGGATCGCCCTGACGCACGATCGGGCGCTGGTTCAGGCAGGTGTCCTGGTTGGAGCGCTGATATTTCTGCAGGTGGTGCACGTGGTCGGTGCCCTGGTCATCGCGGATGACGATGGCGGTGGCATCGACGAAGGTGACCGTGCCGTTGACCCGGGTGATCGGCACCATGCCGGAGTCGCGGGCGACCTGGGTTTCCAGCCCCGTGCCCACCAGGGGACGCTCAGGACGCAGCAGGGGCACGGCCTGGCGCTGCATGTTGGAACCCATCAGGGCCCGGTTGGCGTCGTCGTGCTCGAGGAAGGGAATCAGGGAGGTGGCCACCGAGATCACCTGCACCGGTGAGAGCTGGACGTAATCCACCTGCTCAGGTGGAACCTTTTCGAAGTCCTGGCGGTAGCGCACCGGCACCAGATCGGCGGTGATGTAGCCGTCTGAGTTGGTGGGCACGTCACCAGGGGCGACGCGGCACTCATCCTCGAGGTCTGCTGAGAGATAGATGGGATCGCCACTCTTGTGGACGATGCCGTTTTCCACCTTCCAGAACGGAGTTTCGATGAAGCCGTATTCATTCACCCGGGCGTGGGTGGCCAGGGAGCCGATCAGGCCGGCATTCGGGCCCTCCGGGGTTTCGATCGGACAGATGCGGCCGTAGTGGGAGGGGTGGATGTCGCGCACGGCGAAACCGGCCCGCTCCCGGGTGAGGCCGCCTGGGCCCAGGGCGCTGATGCGGCGCTTGTGGGTGAGCTCGGCCAGGGGGTTGGTCTGGTCCATGAACTGGCTCAGCTGGCTGGAGCCGAAGAACTCCTTGATGGCCGCCACCAGGGGCTTGGGGTTAACCAGTTGGGCCGGGGTGAGCGATTCGGTTTCACCGACGGTCATGCGCTCCTTGATGATCCGCTCGAGGCGGTTGAGGCCGACGCGCACCTGGTTTTGGAGCAGCTCGCCCACCGAACGCACCCGGCGGTTGCCCAGGTGGTCGATATCGTCGAGGCTGGCCCCGCCCACATCGAGTTCCAGGTTGATCAGGTAGTCGATCGTGCTGAGCACGTCCTCGGCGGTGAGGGTGCGCACCGCATCGGGGATGGTGAGGCGCAGTTTCTTATTGATCTTGTAGCGGCCCACCCGGCCCAGGTCGTAGCGCTTGGGATCGAAGAAGCGGCTGTGCAGCAGGCTCTGGCCGCCGCTCACCGAGGGGGGCTCACCGGGCCGCAGCTTCTTGTAGAGCTCCAGCAGGGCCTGGTCCTCCGAGGAGATGCCCTCGTCGTTGGAGGCCTCGATCGACTTCTGGTAGTACTCGGGGTGACGCAGCTTGTCGAGAACGTCGTTGTCTGACAAGCCGATGGCCCGCATCAGCACGTGGGCGTTGATCTTGCGGGTCTTGTCGACCCGCACGTGCAGCAGGTCGTTCTTGTCGGTTTCAAACTTGAGCCAGGCCCCCCGGTTGGGGATCAGGCTGGCATTGAAGGTCTTGCGGCCGTTCTTGTCCTGTTCGTCCTTGAAGTAGACCCCAGGGGAACGGACGATCTGGTTGACGATCACCCGCTCAGCACCATTGATGATGAAGGTGCCGCGCTCGGTCATCAGGGGGAGTTCGCCAATGAACACCTCCTGTTCCTTGATCTCGCCGGTCTCCTTGTTGACCAGGCGGCAGGTGACATACATCTGGGAGGCGAAGGTGGCGTCGCGACGCTTGGCCTCCTCCACATCGTGGCGGGGGCGCTTCAGGCGGTACTCGCTACCGATGAAGTGCAGCTCCAACTTGCCGGTGTAATCGGTGATCGGCGAGAAGCTCTCGAGCTCCTCGATCAGCCCCTTCTCCAGGAACCATTTGAAACTCGCCCGCTGTACCTCCACCAAATCGGGAAGGTAAGTGACGGTCTTGGCGACCTGGATCGCGCTGCTCATGCGGTGAACCTGCAGGAACGGGGGGAAAGGGACTGGTCGGTGGAGCTCCAGAGTCGGGCGCCGCTAACTTGAAGGACCACAACAGCCCGCACGAACAGCCTCCCCGGGGTTGGGAACGGCTGCCCGAGGGGCATGCTCAACGGGACTTCTTCAAGACTGCAGGCGTCGACAACAAGGAGCGCTACCGCTTACAGGCCAATTTAAAATCATACAGTGTGAAGCGTGAGGCCAAAGAGCCCTGCTGCGTTGGAACTGCTGGTAAGGGCCACTTCTGTGAGCGTTTCCCCACGCAACTCGGCCATGCGGGCGGCGACGGACGCCACAAAGGCAGGTTCATTGCGCTTGCCCCGGCGGGGCACCGGAGCCAGAAAGGGACAATCCGTTTCAATTAGGTAACGGTCTGCCGGCACCAGTTGGGCGCAGGCGTGGGTGGCTGCTGCCTTGGGGAAGGTGACAGTTCCGCTGAAGCTGATCAAAAAACCGAGCTCCAGAAAAGCTGCCATCTCCTCTGGGCTGCCGCCCCAACAGTGCATCACCCCACGGGGGCAGGCGCCGCGATCGGCCCGCTGCCGCAGCAGGTTCAGCATCGGCTCGGCCGCATCCCGGCAGTGGACGATCACCGGCAGGTCCAGCTCCACCGCTAGGTCGAGCTGGGGTTCGAGCGTGGCCAGCTGCTGCTCCAGGTTGTGGTCACGGAACAGGTCGAGGCCCAGCTCGCCGATCGCCACGACGCGGGAATCGGACCTGGCCGCCTGGCGCAGGACCGCAGCGGTGTCGTGGTGCCAGTGCTGGGTGTCGAGGGGATGGACCCCAACGGAGTAGCGCAGCTCAGGAAAGCGATCGGCCAGGGCCCGGATTGCCCCTATCTCGCCAGGCTCAACGCAGGCATGGACCAGGGCTTTGACGCCGGCATCCCGCCAGCGGCGGGAGACCTCCTCCAGATCGTCGTCAAAATTGCGAAAGACGATGTGGCAGTGGCTGTCAACCAACACTGGGGTTCAGGCCGGGGCTGCCACTGCCAACTCAGCGGCCGGCTCAGCAGCAGGCTCAGTGGCCGATTTGACCGCTGCGCTGAGGCGCGATTTTTGATTGGCGCCGGTGTTGCCATGGAGCACACCCACCTTCACCGCCTTGTCGATCTTGCTGAAGGCCGCATTCATGCTGGCCTGGACGGCGGCCTTGGCGGCCTCGCCGGGCTCCTGGCTGTAGGCGGAGCAGGCGGTGAAGCAGCGCTTCATCAGTGTGCGCAGGGCCGACTTGTAGGTGCGGTTGAGGACGCGGTTGCGCTCGGCAACCTCAATGCGCTTCTTCGAAGACTTGTTATTGGCCACAGGCTGTTGGAAGCTGGATCGGCAATCAAGAATCCTACCTTCAGGCCCAGCTGCGATCTGCGACCTAGCCTGAAAAGCCTCCGCAGGTAGACCTGCCCGTGGTCGCTTCGTCTGCCGCCCTCTCGATCGCCATCCTTCGGGATTCCAGCACTGATGGGAAAAGCCAGGCCGCCGAACGGCTGGTCGCCATCGCCGGGCGCACCAGCGGCGGCCTGATGGGGGAGGAGACCGCCCGGGTGGAAGAAATTCTGAGCCAGGTGCGGCAGCAGGGCGATCGGGCCCTGCTGGAGCTAACCGAACGCTTCGATGGGGTGCGGCCCGACCCCCTGCACATTCCCCCCGAACGCCTGGCGGCGGCCTGGGAGACCACGGCCCCTGCCCTGCAGGAGGCCCTGGCCCTGGCCCATCAGCGAATTCTGGCCTTCCACGGCCAGCAGCGCCCCGCCGACCTGGCCATCACCGGCCCCCATGGCGAACGGCTCGGCCGCCGTTGGCGGCCGGTGGAGCGGGCGGGAATCTACGTGCCCGGCGGGCGGGCCTCTTACCCCAGCACGGTGCTGATGAATGCTGTTCCAGCCAAGGTGGCCGGCGTGGGACGGCTGGTGATGGTCACCCCGCCCGGGCCCAGCGGCGAACCGAATGCCATCGTGCTGGCTGCCGCCCACCTGGCCGGCGTGGAGGAGGTGTATCGGGTCGGCGGCGCCCAGGCGATCGCAGCCCTGGCCTACGGCACCGAGACCATCCCGGCCGTCGATGTGATCAGTGGTCCGGGCAACCTCTACGTCACCCTGGCCAAGAAGGCCGTGTATGGCCGGGTGGCCATCGATTCGCTGGCCGGCCCCAGTGAGGTGCTGGTGATCGCCGACCACACCGCCCGGGCCGATCAGGTGGCCGCCGACCTGCTGGCCCAGGCCGAACACGACCCCCTGGCCGCCGCAATCCTGCTCACCACCAGCGCAGAGCTGGCGGCGGCGATGCCGGCGGCCCTGGAGGCCCAGCTGGCGGGTCACCCCAGGGCTGAGATCACCCGCACCGCCCTGGGCGACTGGGGCCTGATCGTGGTGTGCGAGAGCCTCCGCCGGGCGGCTGAGCTCAGCGACTGCTTCGCCCCCGAACACCTGGAGCTGCTGGTGGAAGACCCAGAGAGCCTGGCCGAGCAGATCCAGCATGCCGGCGCCATCTTTATGGGCCCCCACACGCCAGAAGCTGTGGGCGATTATCTGGCCGGCCCCAACCACACCCTGCCCACCTCGGGCACGGCCCGGTTCGCCGGCGCCCTGAGCGTGGAAACCTTCCTGCGCCACACCAGCTTGATCCACTTCAACCGCGCGGCCCTGGAAGCCACCGGGGCAGCCGTGATCACCCTGGCCGAAAGTGAAGGTCTGCACAGCCACGCCGAGTCGGTGCGGCGCAGGCTGGCCTGAGCTGGGGGAACTTGCCTCGCCATGGTGACGTTTCACTCCACCCGGCTAGAGCTCACCACCACGGCCAGCTTCAGCTGCCACGACATCAGCGCCGACCTGCAGGCCTTCGTGGATGGCACCGGGATCCGCAACGGCCTGCTGGTGGCCGCCGGTCAGCACACCACCACCGCCTTGGTCGTGAACGAGACCGAGGACCGCTTGCTGGGGGACATCGAGCGCCACTTCCTAGCCCTGACGCCCCCCGAGGAGGCCTACGCCCACAACGACCTGCACCTGCGGCCGGGCATTCCCGCCGATGAGCCGCGCAACGCCCATGCCCACCTGATCGCCCTGAAGCTGGGCAACCACCTCACCCTGCCGGTCGTGGACGGCCTGCTGGGCCTGGGCCGCTACCAGGCCGTGCTGCTGGTGGAATTGGATGGCCCCCGTCAGCGCCAGGTGCTGCTGCAACTCTGCGGCGTCTGAGAGGTGCGGGAGCTGGGATCGCGCCTCAGCGCTTCGCCAGATCCCGCACCCGGGGCTCGCCAGCAACGATCTCACCCACGAGCACCTGGTCGGTGAGATTGACGAACAGGCCGTTCTCCAGCACGCCAGGGATGTTGTTGATCGCCGCCTCTAGGGCGGCCGGATCGCCGATGCCGCCTGCGAATTTCACATCCAAAACCAGATTCCCTTGGTCTGTCACCACCGGACCGGCCTTCTTCATGGCCATGCGTAGCTGGGCCTCGCCGCCCATCGCCTTGAGCTGGCCCTGCACCTGACGCCAGGCACCGGGGAGCACCTCCACCGGCAGTAGGAAGCCGAGGTTGAGGGTGTCCACCAGCTTGGTGGAATCCACCACCACCACAAAGCGCTTGGCGCGAACCGCTACCAGCTTTTCCTGCACATGGCAGGCTCCGCCACCCTTGATCAGCTGGAAGGCCGGATCCACCTCATCGGCGCCGTCGATGGCCAGATCGATCCGATCCACCGCGTTGAGGCTCTGCAGGGGAATACCGAGCTCGGCGGCGAGCACCTCGCCCTGGAAGGAGGTGGTCACACCCACGATGTCGCTGAGCTCACCGCTCTGGAGCTTGGCCCCCAGGGCCTGAATCATCAGGGCCGCGGTGGAGCCAGAGCCCAGCCCCACCACCATGCCGCTGCGGATCTGCTCGGTGGCTGCCGCCGCCACCGCCTGCTTCATCTGATCTTGCAGGTCCGACATCGATCACGCCCCAAAGGGCCGCGACCGTAGCAGTCCTCAGCTGGCCTTGGGCAAGGCCGCCGGTTTGATGCTGAGGTTGAGCTCCCGCTGCCCCCGAATCACCGTGAGCGGCAGCAGCTGGCCCACCGTGCTGCCCTCGACCCGCTTGAGCAGGCTGGCCGGATCGGGCACGGGCTGGTCGTCCACCTTCACCACCAGATCGCCCCGCCGCAGGCCCGCGGTCTCAGCCGGGCTGTCGGGCAGCACCCGCTGCACCAGGGCCCCATCGCGCTCCGGCAGCTGCAGCAGGGCCTCGGGGTCCCGATTGTTATCCCTGGCCCTGCGCGCCGTGAGCGCCACCAGCTGCAGGCCGAGATAGGGATGCACCACCTGGCCGCCCTCGCTGAGCTGGCCCGCCACTCCCCGGGCCAGGTTGATGGGGATCGCAAAGCCCAGGCCCGCCCCCGGCCCCGAACGCACCAGGGTGTTGATGCCGATCACCTCGCCGCCGGCATTGATCAGGGGACCACCGGAATTGCCGGGGTTGATGGCGGCATCCGTCTGAATCAGATCGAGACGCTTGTCGGAGAAGCCAAGGCTGTTGATGTTGCGGTGCAGGCTGCTGACGATGCCCAGGGTCACGGTGCGCTCCAGGCCATAGGGACTGCCCATCGCAATCGCCCAGTCGCCCACCTCCAGGGCTTCCGAATCACCCAGGGGAGCGGCCCGCAGATCGCGGGAACCGGGGATTTTCACCACGGCCAGATCGGTCACCGAATCGGCCCCCACCACGGCTCCATCCACCTGGCGGCCGTCAGCCAGGGTCACCTCAACGCTGTCCACCTGGTCGACCACATGGGCATTGGTGAGCACCAGCCCTTTGGCCGCGTCGATCACCACACCGGAGCCCTGGCCCCGCTCGCGCATGCTGCCGGAGGGGTCACCAAACAGGTCGCGCAAAAAGGGATCCAGCAGAGCCGGATCAAAGGGTTGGCGAGCCACCTCCCGTTCGGTGTCGATCCGAACCACGGCCGGTGCCACCGCCCGGGCCGCCTCGGCCACGAAGCTGTGGGGGGTGCCGCTGGGGAGGGCAGCCAGCGCCCCATCCGGGGCCAAGTCCAGCGCCAGGGCGGTGGGGCTCCAGGGGCCCAGGGACAGCCACAGCAGGGGCACCAGTACAAGTAACAGCCGCTTCATCGCCAAGGCCGTCATGGACCGGTTCAAATTGAAGCCCAGGCTAGGGAGCCCTGGGAAGCAACGGCCTGCCACCTCAAGAGCCCACCTCAACGGTGCCAACGCAACAGGGTGTGGCTGAGGCGGCCCTGGGCATCGAGCTCCAGCAAGCGCCCACCGGGATCCTGGGGACGGCCCAGGGGGCAGGGCTGCACCGGCCCATAGGCACAGAGGGTGGACGGACAGCCAAGCAGGGGCACTGCTGGCCAGCCGGGCAGGGCGCCCAGCCAATGCTGGTGGATATGGCCAAACACCACCGCCTTGAGCTGGGGCTGGGGCTGGCCTACCAGCAGCTGCAGCAGCGCCCCGCCGTCACCCAGGCCGATGCGGTCAAAGCTCGGATCCCCGATCGCCACCGGCGGATGGTGCACCGCCACGACCAGGGGCAGCTGGCTGGAACGGCCCAACTCCCCAGCCAGCCAGGCCAGCTGCCGGGGACCCAGCCAGCCTTCGACGCAACCCGTGCGGTGGCTGCTGAGCAAGAGCAGACGCACCCCGGCGATCTCCAGCACCGCAGGGGCCACAACGGCGTGGCGGCCCAGGGCGGCTCGCAGCAGGTGGGGGGCGTCGTGGTTGCCGGCCAGCAGGGCAACGGGCGTGGGCCAGGCGGCCAGGCGGTCGCGCAGCCGGGCGTAACCCGCCCAACTCTCGTCCTGGCAGAGGTCGCCGCTGAGCAGCAGCAGATCGGCGGCAGGTGCCTGGATCCAGGCCTGCTCAAGGGCCCGCTCAAAGCAGGCCCAGGGCTGGCGACCCCGCCACAAACCATGGGCGGCGGACAAAAGGTGGGGATCGCTGAGCTGAATGAGGCGCATCGGCCTAAGTTGGCCCCTCTTCGCAGCGGCGGCCATGG
>NZ_JAGQCR010000100.1:0-10660 GCF_024346295.1 Cyanobium sp. BA20m-14 | reverse complement strand
TCCATCTCCAGAGGCAGCTCAGCCGCCTGACGGGAACGCCGGTTGCCTGCGGAACAACAAAGCTCAACACAGGGCGGCCAGGCCCCACCGACCAACTAAAACGGAATTATTACGCATAAGTCCCATGGCCTCCAAGCCAGCCGCCCCCTCCGGCGCCCCCCCGATCGACATCGGCATCCCGGAAGCCCAGCGCCTCCAGATCGCCGCGGGGCTGGGCCAGGTGCTGGCCGACAGCACCGTGCTCTACGCCAAGACCCACGGCTTCCACTGGAACGTGACCGGGCCGATGTTCAACACCCTGCACCTGATGTTCATGGAGCAGTACACCGAGCTCTGGATGGCCCTAGACGCCATCGCCGAGCGCATCCGCGCCCTTGGCTGCCCTGCCCCCTACGGCGGCGCCACCTATGCGGGCATCTCCTCAATTCCAGAAACCGAAGGAGTCCCCGGCGCCCTGGCCATGGTGCGCGAGCTGGTGGAGGGCCATGAAGCCGTGGCCCGCACCATCCGCAGCGTGTTTGCCACCGCCGATGGCGCCAACGATCAGCCCACCGCCGACCTGCTGACCCAACGGCTGCAGATCCACGAGAAAACCGCCTGGATGCTGCGCAGCCTGCTGGAGGTCTGAGCGCCCGCTGGAATACCCGGCGTAGTGCCCGGTGGGAAGCCCGGTAGATTAAAGAGTCTGGCGCCGGGCCATGGGTAAGTTTGTTTTTGTGACCGGCGGGGTGGTGTCGAGCATCGGCAAGGGGATCGTGGCGGCCAGCCTGGGAAGGCTGCTCAAGAGCCGCGGCTACAGCGTTTCGATCCTCAAGCTCGACCCCTACCTGAATGTGGATCCGGGCACGATGAGCCCCTACCAGCACGGCGAGGTGTTCGTCACCGAAGACGGCGCCGAAACAGATCTGGATCTGGGCCACTACGAGCGCTTCACCGACACGGCCATGTCGCGGCTGAACAGCGTCACCACCGGCTCGATCTACCAGGCGGTGATAAACAAGGAGCGGCGCGGCGACTACAACGGCGGCACCGTGCAGGTGATCCCCCACATCACCGGCGAAATCCGCGAGCGCATCCACCGGGTGGCCGCCAACAGCAATGCTGACGTGGTGATCGGCGAGATCGGCGGCACGGTGGGCGACATCGAATCGCTGCCCTTCCTGGAGGCGATCCGGGAATTCCGCGGCGACGTGGGCCGCCACGACATCGCCTACGTGCATGTCACCCTGCTGCCCTTCATCGGCGTGTCGGGCGAGCTCAAGACCAAACCCACCCAGCACTCGGTGAAGGAGCTGCGCTCGATCGGCATCCAGCCCGATGTGTTGGTGTGCCGCAGTGACCGCACCATCAGCAACGACCTCAAAGGCAAAATCGGCGGCTTCTGCGGCGTGCCGCAGCGGGCCGTGATCCAGGCCCTCGATGCCGACAGCATCTATGCGGTGCCGCTGGCGATGGAGCAGGAGGGGCTGTGCCGCGAGGTGCTGGAGGTGCTGCAGCTCACAGACCACAACAGCGACATGGAGCGCTGGCAGGAGCTGGTGACCAAACTGCGCCACCCCGGCCCGGCCGTGAAGGTGGCCCTGGTGGGCAAGTACGTGCAGCTCAACGACGCCTATCTATCTGTGGTGGAGGCCCTGCGCCACGCCTGCCTGGATCGGGACGCCTCACTGGATCTGCACTGGGTATGCGCCGAGCAGCTCGAAACCCAGGGGGCCGAAGCGCTGCTGGCGGGCATGGATGCGGTGGTGGTGCCCGGCGGCTTCGGCAACCGGGGCGTGGACGGCAAGGTGGCGGCGATCCGCTGGGCGCGGGAAGAGCGGGTGCCCTTCCTGGGCCTGTGCCTGGGCATGCAGTGCGCCGTGATCGAGTGGGCCCGCAACCAGGCGGGCCTGGAGGGGGCCACCAGCGCCGAGCTGGATGGGGAGTCGCCCCACCCGGTGATCCACCTACTACCCGAGCAGCAGGACGTGGTGGATCTGGGCGGCACGATGCGCCTGGGCGTCTACCCCTGCCGCCTGGCAGCCGGCACCATGGCCCAGCGCCTCTATGGCGATGAGGTGGTGTACGAGCGCCACCGCCATCGCTACGAATTCAACAACGCCTACCGCAGCCTTTTCACCGAAGCGGGTTACACCATCAGCGGCACATCACCGGATAACCGGCTGGTGGAATTGATCGAGCTGCCAAGCCACCCCTTCTTCACCGCCTGCCAATACCACCCGGAATTCCTCTCCCGCCCCGGCAAGCCCCACCCCCTCTTCCGGGGATTGATCGAGGCGGCCCAGCAGCGGGCCGCCCAGGTGGCTTTCGCGCAGGTCCCGCAGGCCTGAGCGGCGAGGATCTGCACTCACCAGAGTTCACAGGCGAGGCCAAGGGCCCCTAGAAGTTTGTCCACGCTTGGCGTGCCGAACCCCGATTCCGGCAGACAACACCCAGCACAGGCGCAATACCTAAAGCCCTGATAGCTGCGCCGGTACCTACAACCAGCCAGCTCTGGCGACCGAAAGCCTTTGAGCAACAACCACCCGCCAAGCTCCGCCCCTGGAGACCCTTCGGCGCTGGAAGGCATGAAACGTCGCTGGCTCGCCATGCAGGACGGCCACGACCTCTGGCAGGAGAATCGATGGGATCTTCCTGCTGGCCCCGGCGAACCCTTGACCCCTGCACCGCCCAGCCAAGCCCTGCCGGTGGTGGAAGCCTTCCACTCCCTCCAGGGGGAAGGCATCCACGCCGGCCGCAGCGCCTTCTTCGTCCGCCTGGCGGGCTGCGGCGTGGGCTGCAGCTGGTGCGACACCAAGCATTCCTGGGCCGCGGCGCCCCACCCCCTGCGCCCCCTGGCCGAGCTGGCAGCCGAAGCCGCCTCAGCTTCAGCAGCAGGGGCCGCCTTTGTGGTTGTCACCGGCGGTGAACCCCTGCACCACGAGCTCACCGCCCTCTGCGCCGCCCTCGCCAGCAGCGGCCTGCCCCTGCACCTGGAGACCAGCGGCGTCGATCCCCTGAGCGGCCGCTTCGATTGGATCACCCTCTCACCCAAATCCCACCGGCCGCCCACAACCGAGCTGCTGGCGAGCTGCCACGAACTCAAGGTGGTGGTTCACGGGGCCGGCGATCTGGCCTTCGCCGAAGCCATGGCGGCAGCGGCGAAGGGCTTGCGCGCCGCTGGCAACCAGCCGGCGCTGCTACTGCAGCCGGGCTGGGACTCCCAGAGCGGCCAGGCCCTGGCCACGGCCCACGTGCTGCGGCATCCCCAGTGGCGGCTCAGCCTCCAGAGCCACAAGTGGCTGGGGCTGCGCTGATCACTGCAGGCGCGCCGGCCTCTCCTGGACCTCGGCCTTCCACAGCCGCCAGCGCAGCTCCAGCGGCCGGGGCGCATCCACCACGATCGGTTGGCTGGCGTTGTAGGGCACCACAAAGGCCTTGCCAGCCATCGGCACAAAGGCGCGGCGCCGGGGCTGATCCGGCGGGCAGGCCATGCGGGTGGAGGCCAGCTGCCCCACATCGGTGACCCGATAGAGCAGGGGGCCGCCCGGCTGGGCCGGCTTCAGCGGCCGCAGCTTGCCGCCAAAGGTCTGGCGGTTGCAATCGAGCTCCACCATCTGGCCCACGATCAGCTGCACCCGCCAGTCGGCGGGGCTGGTTGACAGCGCGGGATCGGCCTGGGGGGGGAGCACCCCCGGCAGCTGGATCACCCAGCGGCGATCATCGGCGGCGGCTTTGGGATGGCTCGAGAGATCGAGCCGGGGTACCGCCGAGACGGGCGCCGCAGCGAGCAGCAAAACAAGCGCCACGTTTTTGATGCCCCTGGCCAAATCCATATCCCCAAATGCACGGTTGGGGCCATCGTGGCGGCAGCAAGCGGCGCTGGCATTGGGGAAGATGTACTTCTGTACAAGCTCCCTAACGCCATCGCCAGCCCCATAGCCCCATCTGCCCCACCCCTTGCGATCGCCCTGCTCTCCGGCGGCCTGGATTCAGCCACCGCCGCGGCCCTGGCGATCGAAGCCGGTTATCGGGTGATCGGGCTGTCGCTGGATTACGGCCAGCGCCATCGCCGCGAACTGCAGGCCGCCGCCGAACTGGCCCCGCTCCTGGGACTGGCTGAACACCACACCATCGCCGTCAACCTGGCCGCCTGGGGTGGCTCCGCCCTGACCGACACCGCCATCGCCGTACCCAGCGCCGGGGTTGAGGCGGGCGTGATCCCGAGCACCTACGTGCCGGGACGCAACACCGTGTTCATCGCCTTGGCGCTGAGCCTGGCTGAGGCCCGCGGCGCCGAGAAGCTGGTGCTGGGCGTGAATGCTGTCGACTACTCCGGCTACCCCGACTGCCGCCCCGACTACCTCGAAGCCTTCCAGACCCTGGCTGAGCTGGCCAGCAAGGCCGGCCGCGAAGGCCGCGCCGCCCAACTCTGGGCACCCCTAGTGACCTGGAGCAAAACCAGGATCGTGCAGGAGGCCCGGCGGCTCGGCGTGCCGATCGAGCGCACCTGGAGCTGCTACGAGGGTGGCGAGCAGCCCTGCGGCGTGTGCGACAGCTGCCGCATCCGCGATGCCGCCCTGCTGGCAGCCGGGGCATGAGCCCGCCCCGCCACCGCGAGCCCCTGAATCACCCCCTGCCCTGGCGGGATCCCTGGCCCCTGGTGCAAGCCCTGGCCGCCGAGCTGGGGAGGGAAGGTCTGGTGTGGCTCGATGGCGATGGCAGCGCCCAGGGCCACCGCAGCTGCCTCGGCCTGGCGCCCCTAGAGCAGCGCATCTGCCGCGGCCTGCCGGGGGACACCGGCGCCGACGATCCCTTCGCAGCCCTAGCCGAGCTGGCGGCGGGCGGCGGCCACTGGATGGGCTGGCTCAGCTACGAAGCGGGGGCCTGGGTGGAGCCCGCACCCCACTGGCAATCCCCCGACATGGCCCTGCTCTGGGCCGCCCGCCACGACCCGGTGCTGGTGATCGACCACCCCAGCCAGAGGCAATGGCTCGAAGGCCAGGATCCAGGGCGGCTGAGCAGCTTTGCCGCCCTGCTGGAGCGGCTTGATCTGGGCGCCCCGCCAGCGAGCCAACCGGCAGCCGCGATCGCGCCAGCCTCCTGGCACTGGCACACGCCCCCCGAGCGCTTCGCCGATCAGGTGGAGCAGATCCTCGCCTGGATCGCCGCCGGCGATCTGTTCCAGGCCAATCTCACCGCCTGCTGCGAGCAGCAACTGGCGGACCCCGCCGATCCCCTGGAGCTCTACGGTCGCCTGCGGCGCAGCTGCGCCGCACCCTTCGGTGGCCTGGCGATCGCAGGAGCAGCCGCGGCTGGTGAGGCGGTGCTCTCGGCCTCCCCGGAACGGTTCCTGCGGCTGGACGGGACGGGGCAGGTGGAGACGCGGCCGATCAAGGGCACCCGGCCCCGCCACCAGCACCCCGAGGCCGATGCCGATGCCGCCGCCGACCTGGTCACCAGTGCCAAGGACCGGGCTGAGAACGTGATGATCGTCGACCTACTGCGCAACGACCTGGGGCGGGTGTGCCAGCCGGGCTCGATCCAGGTGCCCCAGCTGGTGGGGCTGGAGAGTTATCGCCAAGTGCACCACCTCACCTCGGTGGTACGGGGCCAGCTGGGCGATGGGCTGAGCGCCATTGACCTGCTGCGGGCCTGCTGGCCGGGGGGCTCGATCACCGGGGCCCCAAAAATCCGGGCCTGCCAGCGGCTGCACGGCCTGGAGCCGGTACCCCGGGGGCCCTACTGCGGCTCCCTGTTCCGGCTGGGGGCCGACGGGCAGTTCGACAGCAGCATCCTGATCCGCTCGCTGCTGCTGCGGGGCCAGCGGCTACGGGCCCACGCCGGCTGCGGCATCGTGGCCGACTCCGATCCCGCCGCCGAAGCCGAGGAGCTGGGCTGGAAACTGCAACCGCTGCTGGAGGCCCTGGCGTGAATCGCCCCCAGCCCTTGGCCGCCGCGATTGCCTGGCTGGGGGATGGCTCGGGGCATGGTTGCTGGAGTAGCCCCGCTGACCTGGCCATACCGCTCGACGATCGGGGCCTGCTGCTGGCCGACGGCCTGTTTGAAACGGTGCTGGTGGAGGCCGGCCGGGCCTGGCTGCTGGCGGAGCATCTGGAGCGCTGGCAGGGCTCGGCGGCCCTGCTGGGGCTGCCACCACCACCGGGGGCAGCGACCGTGGAGAGCCTGCTGGGCGCAGCCACCGCCCGCAGCGGCATCGGCACTGCCCTGGGCAGCAGCGGCGCCCTGCGGCTCAACTGGAGCCGGGGCAGCAGCGACCGGGGCAGTGGCGACCGGAGCAGCACCAGCCGGGGGATCGACCTGGCCGGCAACGACGAGCCCCGCTTCTGGCTGCAGCTCAGCGCCATCGAGCCCTGCTTCGCGCCGCTGCGGGTGATCGTCAGCCCCACCGAAACCCGCAGCGCCACCAGCCTGCTGAGCCGCTGCAAGAGCTTCGCCTATGGGGCCTCAATCCAGGCCCGCCGCCAGGCCCGCGCCGCCGGCGCCGACGATGCCCTGCTGCCCAGCTCAGCCGGCGGCCTCTGCTGCGGCACCACCGCCAACCTGCTGGTGTGGCATGGGGGCAGCTGGATCACCCCACCGCTGAGCAGCGGCTGCCTGCCGGGGGTGATGCGGCGGCGGGCCCTGGAGCGGGGGCTGGTGGCAGAGGCCCTGATCGGGGAGCAGGATCTGCACGGGGCTGGGGCGGCCTGGTTGATCAACAGCCTCAGCTGCCGGCCGATCAGCCACCTGGGGGCGGTGCCCCTGGCGAGCAGCGGCCAGCAGCCCGAAAGGTTCTGGCGCCAACTACTCCTGGCCGATCACCCCTGCAGTTAATTGCAACGCAGTCAATTGCAACGCAGTTAGTTGCAACCCATGGTGGAGATCCGGTAGGTGAAGCCGGTGGCCGCCTGGTCGGCACTGGCACCGATCTTGAAGTTGAGCTGGCTGACGGTTTTGCCGGGAATCGCCGGGAAGGGGCCCCACATGCGGCCCGTACCCATCTGGGGGGCGAACGACTCGTTGATCACCTGCAGGCTGGAGCCATCGGTGAACTTGAGATAGCCCTGGATCGGGTAGGTAGCACTCACCGAGGAGTCAGCTGTGAAGAAAAATTTGTAGCTGGCGTAGGGCTGGGTCACGAAGAAATCGGTGTTCCAGTTCGGACGGCCAAAAGGATTGCCCGGGCCCACTGTCTTGAGCACGATGTTGGTGGTGCCATTGCCTCCCACCGGGGCCAGGAACTGGCAGGTTTGGGCCTGGACCAGCGCCGGTGCCGCCAGGGTGGCGCCGGTGGCAAAAATTCCAGCGATAGCAGCGTTGAGCAGGCTAGGGCGCATGAATTTGCAGACACTGCCGCTAATTCTAGCCGCCCTTCCGTATCAATACACACCGGCGATGACCCCGCCGGCTGGACATGATCCCGCCACGTCGAGGGGATGATCCATGTTCACGGAATACAAACCCAACAAGGGCTACGACGAATATTTCAGTGCCGCCGACCAGCCCCGCAGCGCCCTGAGGCCCCTGCTCTCCTCCCTGGGCCAGCTGGGCCTCGACGAACTCAACCGCAACCATGCCGCCGCCGGAGTGCTGTTGCGGAGGCTGGGGGCCACCTTTCGCCTCAACGATTCCGGAGGCCAGGGGGGGGAGCGGATCCTGCCCTTTGATCCCCTGCCCCGGCTGATCAGCAACGACGACTGGCAGCGGCTGGAGGAGGGCCTGCTGCAGCGCCTGGAGGCGATAGACCTCTTTCTGGCCGACGTCTATGGCCCCCAGCAAATCCTGCGCGATGGCCTGATCCCAAGGGAAGATGTGGAGAGCTCCCAGGGCTGGCGCCCCCAGCTGCAGGGCTTCAAGCCCCCCCTGGGCCGCTGGTGCCACATCTCCGGCCTGGATCTGGTGCGCGACGGCCAGGGAGCTTGGCGGGTGCTGGAGGACAACCTGCGCTGCCCCTCCGGCGTGGCCTACTTCCTGGAAAATCGCCGCGTGATGAAGCGGATGTTCCCGAGCCTGTTTTCAGGACGCACGGTGCAACCGATCGACGATTACCCCTCCCGCCTGCTGCAGACCCTGCGGGAGCTGGCCCCCTGGACCGATACCCCCAAGGTCGTGCTGCTCACGCCGGGGGTTTTCAACAGCGCCTACTTCGAGCACAGCTACCTGGCCCAGCAGATGGGCATCCAGCTGGTGGAGGGTCGCGACCTGATCTGCCAGGACGAGCGGGTGTGGATGCGCAGCACGGCTGGCCTGGAGCCGGTGGATGTGATCTACCGGCGCATCGATGACGACTTCCTCGATCCGGCCGTATTCCGCAGCGATTCAATGCTGGGGGTGCGAGGCCTGATGGCGGCCTACCGGGCCGGCCGGGTGGCGATCGCCAATGCCCCCGGCACCGGCGTCGCCGACGACAAGCTGATCTATGCCTACGTGCCGGAGATGATTCGCTACTACCTCAGCGAGGAGCCGATCATCGAAAATGTGCCCACCTACCTCTGCTCCCGCCAGGAAGACCGGGCCTATGTGCTGGCCCACCTGGGCGAGCTGGTGGTCAAGGCGGTGGCTGAGGCGGGCGGTTACGGCATGCTGATCGGCCCCCATGCCAGCCCGGAGGAGATCGCCGAATTCGATGCCAAAATCCAGGCCGATCCCCGCAATTACATCGCCCAGCCCACCCTGGAGCTCTCCACCGTGCCGTCGTTGAGCGAGGGCGAACTGTTCCCCTGCCACGTCGACCTGCGGCCCTACGTGCTGCGCGGTCGGGGCGCCTGGGTCAGCCCCGGTGGCCTCACCCGGGTGGCCCTGCGCCGGGGATCCCTGGTGGTGAATTCCTCCCAGGGGGGAGGCTGCAAGGACACCTGGATCGTGGCCGAGCAACCATGCTGAGCCGCGTCGCCGATTCGCTCTACTGGATCAACCGCTATGTGGAGCGGGCTGAGAACATCTCCCGCTTCGTCGAGGTGAGTGAGGCCATGGCCCTCGATTGCCCCCCCGGCAGCGCCGAGCCCTGGCTGCCCCTGATCGATGCCAGTGGCGATCGGGAGTTGTTCGATCAGCTCTATCCAGCCGGCGGGCCCGAGCAGGTGGTGGAGTTTCTGGTGCGGGCGGAAGCCAATCCCCACAGCGTGGCCAACTGCATCGCCATCGCCCGGGAAAACGCACGCCAGATCCGCGACGTGATCACCACCGAGATGTGGGAGCAGCTCAACGACATCTACTGGACCCTGCTTGACAGCGAAGGCTTCTGGAAACAGCAGCCCCAGGAGCAGTTGCGCGACATCCGCCGGGCCTGCCAACTCTTTTACGGCATCACCGATGCCACCCTCAGCCGTGACCTCTCCTGGCACTTCAGCCGGCTGGGCCGACTGCTGGAGAGGGCCGACAAGACCACCCGCATCCTCGATGTCAAATACTTTCTGCTGTTGCCCACCCCGGATGAGGTGGGCGGTGTGCTGGATGAACTGCAGTGGATCTCGCTGCTGCGCAGCGCCGGGGCCTATCAGATGTTCCGCCAGTCCCAGCAGCAGGCGATCGAACCGAAAGCCGTGGCCGCCTTTCTCCTACTGGATCCGATCTTTCCCCGGTCTGTGCGCTACTGCCTAGGCCGCATCGACGAAACCCTGCGCATCGTGCGGGGCCAGGCCGTGCCTGGTGCCCCCGATGAGCTCGAATGCCTCAGCGGGCTCACCCTGGCCCGCTGGAGCTACACCAGCATCGACGAGCTGATCGCCGGGGGATTGCACGAGTCGATCGACGATCTGCAAAGCGATCTCAACCGGCTCCATGATTTGGTCGAGCAGCGCTACTTCATCGCCGACTCCGCATGCGTGCCCGCGTAATCCACACCTTCACCTACAGCTACAGCGCACCCGTGCTGCTTGGCCCCCACCGCTTCTGCCTCAAACCCAGGGGGCAGGGGTTCCAGCGGCTACTGGACTTCCAGTTGCTAGTGACGCCTGAGCCGGGGCGGCTCTACCCCTTGGTGGCCGCCAGCGGCGATGAAATTCTGCGGGCCCGATTCAATGGGCCCGCGGATACGTTCATGGTGCGGGGCAGCAGCCTGGTGGAAACGGAACCGGCACCACTGCTGCAGGTTTGCCTGGAGGGCAGCGAGCCGATGCTGCCCTACCCAGTGGGCCACCTGAATGGGGACCTGGCCGGCAGCCTGGAGGGCTGGCTGCCCAATGGCCAGCACGATCCAGCCGCGGTGGACATGGCCCAGGAAGCCCTGATGGGCAGCGACCAACGGGCGCTGATGTTTCTGCAACAGCTGGTGGAGATAATTCAAGACCGGGTCAAGTACACCCAGCGACACGTGGGCCCGGCCTGGCCCGCCGGCCGCACCCTCAAGGAAAGGGTGGGGTCCTGCCGCGATTTGGCCATGCTGATGGTGGAGGCCTGCCGCTGCGTGGGTTTACCGGCCCGCTTCGTGAGCGGTTACCACCTGTTGGAACCGAAGCCAGAGAGCTACGACCTGCACGCCTGGGCCGAGGTGTATCTGCCAGGTGCCGGCTGGCGGGGCTTTGATCCCAGTGGCATAGGCGTAATCGACGACCGCTACATCATCCTGGCCACCTCCTCCAAGCCGGAGCTAACCGCCGCAGTCACCGGCAGTTTTTCGGGGCCGAATGGCGTCGAAAGTTTGATGGAATGGAGCATTGAGGCAGACATCCAAGAGCCG
>NZ_JAGQCR010000010.1:0-27467 GCF_024346295.1 Cyanobium sp. BA20m-14 | reverse complement strand
CCCTTGAGCTGCTGCAACCGGGTGGGGGGGGTGGTCATCGCGCCGAAGCCGCAAGCAGGTTCATGATCGCTCCGGCCATGGCCTGGCTGCCCCCAGGCCTGCCGATGCGCTCCTTTCCAATTGTGGCCAGCTGCCGGCGCAGGGCCGGCCCCCGGATTGGATCAAGCTGTTGCTCCAGCAGTTGGTGCGCCAACTCGGCGGCGCTGGCGGGATCTGGGGCGCAGAACACCCCAGCACCGAGCAGGCGGCGCTGGGCCTCGGCGAACCCCGGCGTGAATTGGGGCCCCTGGCCAGGTAGCTGCAGCACCGGTATGGCCAGCCCCACCGCCTGCTCCGCGGCGGTGCCGGCGCTGCAGAGCACCAGTTGGGCGCTGGGCAGCAGTTGCCCAAACCCGCCCCAGCTCAGCTCCAGCTCCAGGGGGCCCCGCACCAGCCGGTCCTCTCCCTCCAGCTGCCAGCCCAGGGGAGCGGCCAGCTGGGCAATGCAGGCCCGCTCCAGGCCGGGCACCAGGGCGGCCCGCAGCCGCAGGCGCCGTCCCCCCGGCCATTCCACTGGCAATTTCCCAGGCAGCTCTGCCAGGAGCTCCAGCATCAGCCCCAGATTGCGGGCCGCCTCCGGCAGGCGGCTGCCTGGCACTAGGAGCAGTTCCGGATCTCCTGCCCCCGCTGGTGGGGATTCGTTGCTGCTCACCGCATCGAGAAAGGGGTTGCCAAGGAAGCTGGCGGGCCGCCCCAGTTGCCCGCTGAGGTCGGCGGCGCTGAGCTCATCGCGGCTCCAGATCGCCCTGATGCCTGGCCGGCCCAGTAGCCAGCCGCAGGGCCAGGGCAGCCTCAGCCGGCCCTCGTAGTGGCTGGAGTAGGCCACCAGATACACGGCGGTGGGCAGGCCTGAAAACCAGCCCCCCAGCACGGCCAGCAGATCGCCGACGGCCAGCACCAGCCCGTAGTGGCGCCGCCGCCGCCTCAAAAGCAGCAGGCGGCTCAGCACGTAGAGCATCTGGCCCTCGAGCAGTTCGGCGATCCGCCCCGCCAGGCTGGTGTAGCCCAGGCCGCCGGTGCTGCAGTTGCGGGTGCGGCCCAGCACCGGAATGCCCAGCTGGCGGTAGCTGGCGCCATGGCCCACCAGCGGCAGGGCCTCCACGGCAATGCCCCGCTGGATCAGGTGGGAAGCCACCAGGGCGCCACTGAGGTCTTCCCCATGGCCGTTGCTGAGCAGCAGAACCGGTTTCAAGCCGCGAGCCAGGCCTTCACCTTTTCCATTGCCTTCCAGCCCGGTTGGCGCACCAGGCCATCGGCGATCGAGGCGTTGAGCTCCGCCGCCATCTCCGGGGCCATCGCCAACACCCGCTGCACGATCTCAATGTGTTCGCGCACTCCCTTGGCGCCGGTTTCCAGCATGGCCAGGCTCAGGTTGATGCGCGCCTGGGGGTCCTGGGGGTTGAGGCGCACGGCGGTCTTGGCGGAGCGCAGGGCGCTCTGGTGCTGGCCATCGAGCAGCTGCAGCCAGGCCAGGCAGGTCCATCCCGCCGCCTGGTTGGGGGATTGCTCCGTGATGGCAACGAAGCTGCCGATCAAGTCGGCCGGCGCCGCCCCCTGCTGGTAGCGCTCCATGGCCTGCTCGAACAGGGAGGATGCTTCTGGGGAGGTCATGGGGAGGCGGCAGGCCTGGTCGTGACCTCAGATTGCCATCTGGTCGGACAACTGGCAGACCAACTCGTCGAGGTCTGCCAGGGCGATGCCCATTGCGGCGTGCACCCGGCTGGGATCAATTGCTTCGTAGTCGTGCACCAGCCGATTGCGCAGCCCTGCTGCTGGCACCAGGCGCTGGGCCAGGGTTGGACTGATCAGGCCTGCCTGGCCGGCTTGGATGAAAGTATCGGCGTAGGTCTGGGGTTGGCGGCCCGAACCCTGCACCAGGAGATGCTCCAGGAGATCGCTGGCGGCTTCCACGCTCAGGTGCAAAAGCCTTTCCACCAGCAGCTGCTGGCGGCGGTCGCTGAGGAAATCTGCCAAGCCAGTTGTGCTCTCGGCTCTCAAAAGCATCACCAGCTCCTGAAGATGCTGGAGTTTGCGCCGGATTACCGCTTGCTCCAGGGGGCTCATTCCAGTACGGCCCCGGCACGCTCGAGCTCGAGTTTGGCCTGGCGTCTGGTCCAGTCAGCCCATTGGCGCCTTGCCCGAGACTTGAAGGCCGCAAACATGCCGGGTTGCCGTTCAAATAGCAACTGACCATCCTCTGCAACAACTCGCTGCAGCAAGTAGGAGGATCTCGAGAGGTCCACCACGTCGAGGGCATCGCTGGAGCAGCCGAGAGCCCCGGCCAGTTCCAGGTCCAGGCCAAAGAGGCGCAGGGGGGCTTGGGGATTGGGCTGGAGCAACACCGCCAAATCCCAGTCGCTCGATTCGTTTGCGGAGCCTTTGGCCCTTGAGCCGAACAGCACCACCAGATCTAGATCGCTCGGTAGGGCGCTCTGGTTCACACCGCGAACGAGCTGCCGCAGCCGCAGGTCTGGCTGGCGTTGGGGTTGGTGAAGTTGAAGCCGCCGCCGATCAGGGCCGAGGAAAAATCCAGCTGCATCCCATAGATGTAGAGGAGGCTCTTGGGATCGCACACCACTTGGAAGCTGGGGGCACCGCTGGGTTCGTAGGTGTAGTGCTCGTCATCCCCCTGGATCGCACTGGCATCGACGAAATCCATCGTGTAGCTCATGCCGCTGCAGCCCCCGGAGCGCACCCCCACCCGCAGGACCTTGGCCGAGCCCTGCTGGTCCATCAGCGCCGCCAGCTGCTTCATGGCCGGTTCGGTGATCTGGATCCCCTTGCCGTCCTTGGCGGTGAAGGTTGCGGTGCTCATCGGGGCTCAATACCTGCTGAACCCACTGTATGGAGCCCGCCCAGCCGCTGCCTGGTGGGTTGTCTCCATAGAGTCGTCCCAACTTTGCGGGTGCAACGGGGTGCGGGTCGCCATTGTGGGAGCTGGATTGGCCGGGTTGGCCGCGGCGGTTGACCTGGTGGACGCTGGCCACCAGGTGGATCTCTATGAGGCCCGGCCCTTCCTCGGCGGCAAGGTGGGCAGCTGGGTGGATGGGGAAGGCAACCACATCGAGATGGGGTTGCATGTGTTCTTTTTCAATTACACCAACCTCTTTGCCCTGCTGCGCAAGGTGGGGGCGATCGACAACCTGCTGCCCAAGGACCACACCCACCTGTTTGTGAACACGGGCGGTGACCTGCGCGAGCTCGACTTCCGCTTTGCCCTCGGCGCCCCCTTCAACGGCCTCAAGGCCTTCTTCACCACCCCCCAGCTGGGCTGGATCGACAAGCTGCGCAATGCCCTGGCCCTCGGCACCAGCCCGATCGTGCGGGGCCTGGTGGATTACGAGGGGGCCATGAAGGTGATCCGCGACCTCGATCGGATCAGCTTCCAGCAGTGGTTCCTCGGCCATGGCGGCAGCCAGCAGAGCATCAAGCGGATGTGGAATCCGATCGCCTACGCCCTCGGCTTCATCGACTGCGAGGCCATTTCGGCCCGCTGCATGCTCACCATCTTCATGATGTTCGCCTCCAAAACCGAGGCCTCCAAGCTCAACCTGCTCAAGGGTTCGCCCCACCGCTGGCTCACCGGCCCGATCTTCGACTACATCGAGCAGCGCGGCGGCCGGCTGCACCTGCGCCACCGGGTCAGCCAGGTGCACTTCGAAGATTCAGCGGCCGGCGCCACCCAGGTCACCGGCCTCAGCCTCGGCAGCCCCGAGGGTGAGATCAGCGTGGAGGCCGATGCCTATCTCGCCGCCTGTGACGTGCCCGGCATCCAGCGCCTGATCCCGCCGGCCTGGCGCCAGTGGCCCCTGTTTGACAACCTCTACAAGTTGGAGGCGGTGCCGGTGGCCACGGTGCAGTTGCGCTACGACGGCTGGGTGACCGAACTCGGAGATGGGGCCCCGCAGGAGGCGGCCCGCCGCGATCTGGCCCATCCCAGCGGCCTCAACAACCTGCTGTACACCGCCGACGCTGACTTCAGCTGCTTCGCCGACCTGGCCCTGGCCAGCCCCGTTGACTACCGCAGGGAGGGGCTGGGTTCCCTGCTCCAGTGCGTGCTCACCCCAGGCGATCGCTGGATCCCCAGCAAAACCGAGCAAATCGTGGCCCACACCGACGCCCAGGTGCGAGAGCTGTTCCCCTCCGCCGCCAACTTGAAGCTGGTATGGAGCAATGTGGTGAAGCTGGCCCAGTCCCTCTACCGAGAGGCGCCTGGCATGGAGCCCTACCGGCCCGACCAGCGCACGCCGGTTACCAATTTCTTTATGGCCGGGAGTTACACCAAGCAGGACTACATCGATTCGATGGAAGGCGCCACCATGAGTGGGCGTCTGGCCGCCACGGCGATCCTGGCCACCACTACCACGATCGCGTAGGACATTTCATGGGCAGATGGCTTGAGCACAGCGTCACCACCGAGATCCGCGCCCCGGTGGAGCAGGTGTGGGAGGTGTGGAGCGACCTGGAATCCATGCCCCAGTGGATGCGCTGGATTGAATCGGTGGTCACCGAACCCAACGATCCAGACCTCACCGACTGGACCCTGGCCGCCCAGGGCTTTCGCTTCCACTGGAAGGCCCGCATCAGTCACCGGGTCGAGGCCCAGCAGCTGCATTGGGAATCGGTCGGGGGTCTGCCCACCAAAGGGGCGGTGCGCTTTTACCCCCAGGATGACGGCCTTACGGCGGTGAAGCTGAGCGTCAGCTACGAGCTGCCCGGCATTCTGGCGCCCCTGATGGAGCCCAGCATCCTGGGGGGAATCGTCACCAAGGAGCTCCAGGCCAACCTCGACCGTTTCCGGGATCTGGTTCAAACCCGTTATCCCTAGGGCCCCGCTCCGAGGCAGCGGCCGCAGGCCTCCACCAGCCCCGCGAGGTCGTGGGGATCGGCTTCCCCATCCACCCGGCCCAGCAGGGCCCGGCAGCGTTCACTGGTTTGGGGCCCGATCGACACCACGGCCACCCCCTCCAGTTGGGCGGCCCAGCCGGGCCCATAGGCCGCCTCTAGCAGCTCGCAGGTGTGGCTGACCGTTTTGCCGCTGCTGAAGGTGATCCCATCTAGGCGCCCCTGCTCCAGGGCTGCCACCGCGGCGCTGGGCAGGCCAACCGGGCAGCGGGTTTCGTAGGCCGCCACCTCCACCACCCGGGCGCCGGCCTCGGCGAAGGCCTCCGCCAGCAGGGTGCGGCCGCCGCTCTGCACCCGGGGCAGCAGCAGCCGCAGGCCCCAGCCCGGGGCGGGGAAGTGCTCCAGCAGGCTGTCGGCCACGAAGCTGGGCGGGATGAAGTCTGCAGGGGCGCCGAGGGCCTCGAGCTGCCGGGCGGTTTTGCGGCCCACTGCGGCAATCCTGAGGCCGCTGGGGCGGTGGGCCAGGCTGCGCCCCAGGCGGCCCAGCCGCTGCTCCACGGCCTCCACGCCGTTGCCACTGGAGAAAACCAGCCAGTGGAAGTCTTCGAGTTCGGCCAGGGCATCGTCGAGCGGCCCCCATTCATCGGGGGGTGTCACCACCAGGGCAGGCAGGTCGACCACCGAGGCTCCAGCCGCCTCAAACAGGCGCCGGGCCTCCCCCAGCTGGGTCTCGGCCCGGGTCACGGCGATAGTGCGGCCGCCCAGATCTGCCATTACGCCCCATCCAGCTTGACCATCGTGCCGGCCTGCCGCCTCAAAGCCTCAGCTTCGTCAGGGCGGTTTTGCTGCTGGAGCAGCTCGATGGCGCGGCGGAAGCCCGAGCGCGCACCGGCCAGATCACCGCCCAGCAGCAAGGCGACCGCCAGATTCTGGTGGGCGCTGGCATGGTTTGGGTCCCGTTGTAGGGCTGTGCGGTAGGCCCCAATTGCCGCCCCAATCCGCCCCCGGCGGCGTTCCACCAGGCCCAGCTGCAGCCAGCCCAGGGCCAGTTCCGGAGCGGCCGCGGTGGCCTGCTGGCAGAGGGCGCAGGCCTCCTCCAGGGCGCCGGCTTCCTGAAGCAGCCCGGCCAGATTCAGCCGGGTCGCCAGGGTGAGCCGTGGCGGCAGCGGCAGGGCCAGGGCCTGGCGGTAGAGCTGCTCGGCGCGGGCCGGGTCGCTGCCGGCCACCGCGATGGCCAGGTGCAGCAGCAGCTCGTAGCGCACCGGCTGACTGGAGCTTGGGCACCGGGCCAACCCCTGCTCCAGCAGGGCGATGCCGCGCTCGCGCTTGCCCTCGCTCACCTCCAGGCTGCCGAGCTTGGCGCAGGCGTAGGGATCGCCTGGATGGGCTGCCAGATCGGCCTCCATTGCCTGGCGCAGCCGCCGGGCCTTGTCGCCGCTGGCCAGCAGCTCGCTCCGGTAGCCATCGTGGCCCAGGGCCGGCACGTCGCAATCGGCCAGTCGCCAGTGGGGCTCCTGCTCCAGTAGGGCCAGCACGCTGTCATCCACCATTGCGTGGTACGGCCGGCTCCAGTGGATGGCCGGATGGCGACGGAACAGGCGGCTCACGTTGGAGTAGGGAGATTGGGCGGCCCCCCGCTCCTGGCGCAGCAGGTTGATCAGCAGCAGATCGCTCTGGCCCATCAGCTGCCGCAGTGGCCCCCGGGCCTCGCTCAGCAGCCACTCATCGGCGTCGAGCACCAGCACCCAGTCGCCTCGCACGTGTTGTAGGGCGGCATTGCGGGCTGGGGCGAAATCCCCCGGCCAGGGCAGCTGGTGCACGACGGCACCGCAGCCTGCGGCGATGGCGATGGTGGCATCACTGGAGCCGGTGTCCAGCACCACCATCTCGTCAACGAAGCCGGCCACCGAGGCCAGGCAGCGCTCCAGCCGCTCCGCTTCGTTGCGCACAATCATTGAGAGGCTGAGCATGGGCGAAGATCAGCTCATCCATTCCAGACTGGCCGGCGTGAGGGGATTTGCAAAGGGGATCCCCTCACTTTGGCAGCGCTCCATTTCGCGTTTAATTCGTAAATACCACTTGGCTTGGGTGTCCGCACCCTCAACCAATGTCAATACAGGATTGTGGGCAATCCCCTCTTGTTGTTGTTCGACGATGACGCGATCTTGATCTAGAAATGTATCTCCAAGTGCCTTTAGGATCGGCTTGAGTGGCAACAGCCAGGGTGAGCTCCAGTAAAGGCATTGATGCACCCTGGTTGTCTGCTGGTCGATTGGGGCAAGCACCGTTAGGGAACAGGCGGCATGGCGCGTGCCTTGGATGATTTCTAGGCGGAGAGAGGGCAGCTCAAAGCGTATTTCCGTTTCAACTGGTTCGCCGAGCAGCTTGTAGGGTTTTCCTGAATTGGTGATGACGTGTCGCTTGAGGGTGAAGCCGCGCTGGCTGGGTTCAAAGTCTCTTTGCTCGATTTTGAAGTCTTGGGGATTTGTTTTTTTCCACCAGCTGCTGGTGTGCACAAAAGGCACGTGTACGGGGTCGATGAGGCCAATTGTGGATTGATCGATGTCAGCTTTGAAAATCTTTTCGATGTATACGTCTGGATCCCGATCAAAGCTGGCCGGCAGTGATTCAAGACACGTATAAGCCCTCTCTTTGCCGCAAGGTATATAAACCCATGTCATTCCCCCGCGCTCGACGCAAGCCAGGGACTGGGATTTTATTTTGGTCTCAATGCCCAGCTTCTTCTGGGCTTCGGTGAGGCAGGGAATGGAGATGCAGTCCCCATTGATTGCATTGATCTTCCAGCCATGGTATTTGCATTGGATTTCATTTCCATCAATGGATCCATAGCTCAAGGGAAAGCCCCGATGGGGGCAGCTATCAACCAGGGCGAAGGGATTGCCCAGCCTGGTCAGCACAATTGGGATGCCGGCAACTTTCGACTTGAAAAGCACATTTTTTTTGATCGCCTTTGAGCGAGCAACTGGATACCAGGCGCCTTTTAAGTAGTTTGAATTGCCGGAAGATGGAGCCATTTATTAGGTTGTAAAAATATTTTGCCCGCCATCCTCTCCCATGCCGAGCCTTGCCAGGGCTTCGGCCTGGGCCAGGGGCATCTGGCCGGGGCTGTAGACCCCGGCTACGCCTGGCGGCAGCAGGGGCTGTAACTGGTCCCAGAGGTAGGGGCTGCCGTAGACCACTAGCCCCGCCAGGCGGCCGCAGGCGGCCAGTTGGCGCAGGGCTGCGGGCCAGGGCTCGGCGCTGTTGGCGCTGCCGCGAAAGGGATTGCCCCGCACGAACAGTTGCAGCAGCACCGGCCCAGGCCCCAGCCGCTCCAGGGCCAGCGGCGCCTCGGCCAGGCCGCTCCAGGGGCTGGGGCTGCGGCCCTCCACCAGCACGGTGCGCCAGCCCTGGGCCTCCGGTTTGGCCACTGCCGGGGCTGTGGCTGGCAGGAAGGGGGCGGCCAGGGCCGAATCCAGCCGGATCAGGTTCACCCCGGGCTGGGAAGGCCTTTCTCCTCCGGGGCTGGCCTCCAGGGTGGCCCTCACCAGCTCCAGGGCCAGGGCCTGGTCGGGCTGGGCGGCGGCTTCGGGGTCGGGCCGGCTCGCGCTTGGCGCCCCAGCCCCGAGCCCCGCCAGGGCCCGCCGCCGCCGCTCGGCACTGGCCTCCAGTTGCTCCCGGTCCAGGCGCCCGCCCTGCAGCGCTGCCGCTATGGCCCCTATGGCGGCGCCGGCGTCGGCGGGCATCAGCACCAGGTCGGCGCCAGCTTCCAGGGCGAGCACCGCAGCCTCGCCGGCGCCGTAGCGGCCGGTGATGGCGTCCATCACCAGGGCATCGGTAACGATCAGGCCTTCGAAGCCCAACTCCCGGCGCAGCAGGCCCGTGAGCACAGGCTTGGACAGGGTGGCTGGCCGCTCGCCATCAAGGGCGGGCAGCATCAGGTGGGCTGTCATCACCGAGGCCACCCCTACGGCGATCGCCTGTTGAAAGGGGGGCAGTTCGATCGCCGCCAGCCGCTCCCGGCTGTGGGCCAGCAGGGGGAGGGTGAGGTGGGAATCGCTGCTGGTGTCCCCGTGGCCGGGGAAGTGCTTGGCGCAGCTCAACACCCCTTCTGCCTGCACGCCCTGCAGGAAGGCCGTCGCCAGGGCGCCTGCCGTAGCCGGATCCTCTCCCCAGGCCCGCACGTTGATCACCGGGTTGGCGGGGTTGTTGTTGACGTCACACACCGGCCCCAGCACCCAGTTGAGCCCCAGGGCCCGTGCCTCCCGGCCGGTGCAGCGGCCGTAGCGCTCGGTCAGGGCCAGGGCCCGCTCGGGCTCCCGGCCGTAGAGCCTGCCCAGGGCCAGGGGCGGCACCAGCCAGGTGGCTCCCTCAAAGCGCTGGCCCACCCCCTCCTCCACGTCGGCGCATAGCAGCAGGGGTTGGCCGGCCCAGCGGCCGAGCTGGGCGCAGCGCAGGGCCAGCTCGGCCGCACTGCCCCCCAGCAGGATTACGCCGCCCACGCCGGCTTCGAGCAAGCTGCGCAGTTCGGCATTGGCCAACTCCCAGCGGGGATAGCCGCGCTGGTGATCCGCCAATTTGCCGCTGGTGCGCACCACCAGCAGCTGGTGGATCAGCCGCAGCAGGGCCCCATCGGGCCTGGCGCCGGTGTCTGGCCCGGCCTCAGAACTCACTGGCTTCGGCTGGTTCGCCCTTGGTTTGCCGCTCCCCCTCGAGCCGGTTGAGCAAGCCCAGCACGGAGGTGCCCTTCTCGATGCCCCGATCCAGCACGAACACCACCTCGGGCGTGCGCCGCATCTTCAGCCTGCGGCCCAGCTCCCCTTTGACATAGGCGCTGGCCGAGCCCAGGCCCGCCATGGCCTGGGCCCGATCTTCCTCGCTGCCGTAAATGCTGACAAAAATCTTGCAGTGCTGCAGATCGCCTGCCACCTCCACGCTGGTGACACTCACCATTCCCTGGTTAACCCGGTCGTCCTTGATCCCACCAATCATCAGTTCGCTGACTTCCCGGCGGATCAGGGAAGCCACCCGCTCCACCCTTCGGCTCTGTGCCATGGCTATGCCAGCGGTGTGGGATTCACCATCGCATGCAGGATCAGGGCGAGGCTGAGCAGGCCGCTGATGCTGGCCCCAATCAGGGCCACGGCCGTGACCGGATTGCGGCCCCTGGCGGCCAGGGGCTCGAAGACCGAATTGGCCAAACCCAGGCCAAAGGCCACCAGGTAGCGCGGGTAGCGCGTCACATTGAGGAAAAAGTCCTTCATCGGGCGGGCTTGGTCGGTCGTTGCTGCGTGCTGGCTACTCTGCCGCCCAGAGGCTGGATTTGACCGATGGAGCTGTATCAGTTCAGGCATTCCGCCTTCTGCGAGAAGGTGCGGCTGGTTTTGGCGGTCAAAGGGCTCGACTACACCGTCGTGGAGGTGAGCCCTGGCCTGGGCCAGTTGGAGCTGTTCCGTCTCTCCGGCCAACGCCAAGTGCCCGTGCTGGTGGATGGCTCTGAGGTGATCGCCGATTCCACCGCCATTGCCCTCTATCTCGAGCGGCACCAGCCCGAGCCCCAACTGCTGCCCGAGGCCCCGGCGGAGCGGGCCAGGGTGCTGCTGGTTGAAGACTGGGCCGATACGGCCCTGGCGGCGGGCTGCCGGCTGGCCCTGGTGCAGGCCGCGGCCAGCGACGCCCAGCTCCGCTCTGCCCTGCTGCCCGATTCCACCCCGGGCCCCTTGCGTCAACTGGTGACCAGCCTGCCCGGCGGGGTGCTGGCCGGCGTGGGCGAGGCGTTGGCCAGCGTGATTGGCGTAGCCGAGCGCCAGCAACTGCAGACCAACCTCGAGCAGCTCGCCGTGCTGGTGGGCGACCAGCCCTACCTGGTGGGCGACCGCCTCTCCCTGGCCGATCTGGCCGTGGTGGCCCAGTTGGGGTTGCTCAAATTTCCACCCAGCAGCGGCGTCCCCCTGGCGGGTTTGGGGGTGGGTGGAATCGTCGACCATCCCCTGCTGGAGCCCCTGTTCAGCTGGCGGGATCGGATTGCGGCGGAGGCCGGCAGGGGCTGACTCGAGCACCAGGGTCGGCTTGGGCACAGCGGTTGGCTGGGGCATCGGGGTTGACCAGGGTCAGCTCGAGGCTGAAGTGGTTGCTGCTGCTGGCCGCTGCGGCCAACCCCAGGGCGGGCGAGGGGTAGCTGGCTTGCCACTGCTCGGCGCTCACGCTGCCGTCGCTGTGGCGGCTGTAGTGGCTGAGGGTTTCCACCCGGCTCACCCGCGGATCGCCCGGCCCATGCAGCACCTGCAGGGCCAGTTCATCGGCCCAGAAGTGATCCCCATCCGGTGTTTCGCTGCGCCGCCCCACCACCGTGGATTCGAGCCGCTGGTTGCCGCGCAGCAAAGCGATCTGGCGGTTGGGGTTGGCGGGGTCGTCCGCCACCTCCAGCAGGGCTTCCCCCAGCAGCGCCCGCCCGATCGCCGCCGCGTTGCCGGCCCGATCGCCCACCACGGCACCGTTGGCGTCAGCGGCAAATTGCACCACCACATCGAAGTTGTCGCTGTGTAGCTGCCAGCGGCCCTCCATCCAGGCGGGGTAGGTGAGATCCCGTTGCCCCGGCAGGTTTAAGGGGCGGGCCAGGGGCGCCGGCAGACGCCACTCGGGCCAGATGCTGGCCCGATCCGCCAGAGCGTTAGAGCTCACCGCCAGCAGCAGCGCCAGGATGGGTGCCAATAGGGCTGCTGCCATGTCCGATCCCCTCCTGCGGGAGCTTGATCATTACGTGGTGCTCGAACCCGCCGGGGCTGAGCAAATTCTCACTGCGGCCGAAACCCTGGCCTGGCTTGAGGGGAAGCTTGAGCAGCTCGAGCCCATGCCGGCCGACCTGGCGGTCCTGGCCACCTCAATTGAACGGGCCGAGCGGCTGCTGGCAACGGCCTGCGAACTCGAGCTTGCCCCTGGTCGGGCGATCCAGTGGTTCGCCGTGCGGATCGAGCCCCCGGGCTCAGTTGAGTGAGGCGGTGCTGTTGCCATCGGCGTTGCGCAGGCTGATCGGGGCCTGGGGCGCGGCAGCCGGTTGCTTGAGGATGGCCGGCAGCCCCGCCAGCACCTGGCCGGCCACCTGGCCGGGATCGGCCCCATCCTGCTGGATCCGCAGGTCGGCCTGCCCGTAGAGGGGCTGGCGCTGGCCCAGCAGCTCTCCGAGGCGGGCGGTGGGGTCGACGGCCTCCAGCAGGGGCCGCGGTGTGGGATCGCGGCGCAGCCGCTCCAGCAGCAGAGCTTCGGGCGCATCCAGCCACACCACCACCCCCTGGCGCATGTGACCCCAGTTCTCCGGCCGGGTCACGACCCCTCCGCCGGTGGCCACCACCAGCGAGTGCCAGCCGGCGATCTGGCCCAGCACCGCCGTTTCCAGGTCGCGAAACCCAGCTTCCCCGTCGCTGGCGAAAATTTCCGGGATGGTTCGGCCGGCCACCTGTTCGATCGCGTCATCGGCATCGAGGAAGCGGTAGCCCAGGAATTGGGCCAGGGGGCGGCCCACCGCACTCTTGCCGGCCCCCATCATGCCGACCAGATAGATGTTGAGGCCCTTGAGCCTTTGGGCCAGGGCCTGATGGGTGGGATGGGGGGGGGAGGTCATGCCAGCGGCGCCAGTACCCAGGGCCCGTTTCTAGGATGGAGAGCCACCAACCCCGGGCGATGACGGCCCCAGCACCACGTCTCAGCCATGGCCGGGGTCGACCTTGCGTGATCACGCGCCGGGCCAGCTTCAGTGCCAGCCATCTCTACTGGCTGCCCGAGCTCACTGCCGAGCAGAACCAAGCCCGCTTTGGGCCCTGCAGCCTGGCCCCTGGCCACGGTCACAATTACACCCTGATCGTGGCGATGGGTGGGGCCCTCGATGGCGACGGCATGGTGCTCAACCTCTCTGAGGTGAAGCACGCCATCCGGGCGGAGGTCACAGACCAGCTCGACTTCCGCTTCCTCAATGAAGCCTGGCCTGAGTTTGATCTGGGCCGGCCGGAGGGGCGGCTGCCCACCACCGAGGCCCTTTGCCAGGCCATCTGGACCCGCCTGGCCCCCCAGCTGCCCCTAGTGGGGCTGCGCCTGCACGAAACCGACACGCTCTGGGTCGACCTGCTCGCCCCCGGCCCCGACCCAACCCCCATGGAAGCCTTCCTCTCAATCCGCACCCACTTCGCTGCCGCCCATCGCCTGGCCCGGCCCGAGCTCTCCCAGGGCGAAAACGAGGCTATCTACGGCAAGTGCGCCCGGCCCCATGGCCATGGCCACAACTACCTGCTCGATATCACCGTCCGCGGCTCGATCGACGCCCGCACCGGCATGGTCTGTGATCTGGCTGCCCTGCAGCGGCTTGTCGACGAGCTGGTGGTGGAGCCCTTCGACCACACCTTCCTCAACAAGGACGTGGAGCACTTCGCCAGCACCGTGCCCACCGCCGAGAACATCGCCCTGCACATTGCCGATCTGCTTACCGCACCGATCGCCGCCAGCGGTGCCCGGCTGCACAAGGTGCGCCTGCAGGAAAGCCCCAACAACGCCGCCGAGGTGTTCGCCGAAACCCCCCAGCTCGAGATGGTGCCCGCGGCCCTGGAAGCCCTGGTGGCCGGCTGATGCCCATGCTGCGGCCAGTGCTGCGGCTGGTGCTGGCGGTGAGCCTGGATGGCCGGTTGGCGCCCCCCGAAGGGGGCGCTGCCCAGCTGGGGGGGCCAGGTGATCGCCGGGTGCTCGAGGAGGCTCTGGCCTGGGCCGATGGCTGCCTGATCGGCGCCGAAACCCTGCGCCGCCACGGCAGCACCTGCCTGATCCACGCCCAGGATCTGCGGGCCCAGCGCTCTGCCACCGGCCGCTCTGACCAGCCGGTGGCGGTGGTGGTGAGCCGCACCGCCACCATTTCGCTCGAGCTGCCGTTCTGGCGCCAGCCCCTCGAGCGCTGGTTGCTGGCTCCGCCCCAGGCGCCCCCCTTCCCGGCTTTCCAGATCCCTTATCCCCAGGTCCCGGCTTTCCAGGTCCGGCTGGATTGGGATGGCTGGGCCTCCGCCATCGATGCCCTGGCGGAGCGGGGTTTGATGCGGCTGGTGGTGCTGGGGGGCGCGGCCCTGGCCGGCAGCCTGCTGGCGGGGGATTGGATTGACGAGCTGCAGCTCAGCCTTTGTCCCCGGCTGCTGGGCGGGCCTTACGTCTGGCTGCCCCTGCAGGCGGCGATCGGGAGGGGCGACTGGCACCTGCAGGAGCACCGCCGGCTGGAGGGCGATGAGTTGCTGCTGAGCTACCGGCGGGGTTTGGCGAATCCCTGCACCAGCTCCTTGAGTGAGATGGGTTGAAGGCTGTTGGCCGGCAGCCCCAGCATGCGGGCCAGGCAGCGTTTCACCACCACCTCGCTGTCGGCGCCAAAATCACCTCGAACCATCTCGCCCAGCACCGCCAGGCTGCGGGGGCTTTCAGCGGTTTCCTCCACCAGGCACTTGCTGGTGGGGCGGGCCAGTTGGGCGCAGGGTTCTTCCAGCTGGGCGGCCAGGTTGCCATTGCCCGCCGCCGCTGTTTCCACACAGACGCTTTTGATCCGCTGTTCGAGCTGGGGGCGCAGCAGCTGCAGCACCGGCAACAACAGGTTTGCCTGCAGCACGTTTGCCAGCAAGGCAGGTGCCAGCAGGGCAGGGGCAAGCAGGTTGGCCAGCAGGGCCGGCACGGGTTGGGGCACCGAGGTGGTGCAGCTTTGGCTAGTTTTGCGCCCTAGCCTCCCTATCGGCCATTTTGCCTGCCATGGCTGAGTTGCAGGCCCGCTGGCACCAGAGCCTCGCCGCGATCCCTGAGCTCAGCTGGGATGCCCTGCTGGCCGCTGCCCATCCCCAGGGTCTGCCCTTCTACCGCTGGCGCTGGCTGCAGCAGCTCGAGGCCAGCGCCAGCATCGTGCCCCGCCAAGGCTGGCAGGGGTGCCACCTGGGCCTGTGGCGGGCTGGGCAGTTGGTGGCGGTGGCCCCCTTGTATCTCAAGGGTCACAGCTACGGCGAATTCGTGTTTGACCAGAGCTTCGCCCAGCTCGCCGGCCAGCTGGGCCTGAGCTATTACCCGAAGTTGGTGGGGATGAGTCCGGTGAGCCCGGTGCAGGGCTATCGCTTCTTGATCGACCCCGCCGAGGACTCCGCTGCGATCACCGCCCTGATGATGGAGCTGATCGATGGCTTCTGTCGCCAGAACGCCATTCTCAGCTGCAACTTTCTCTACGTCGACCCTGCCTGGCAGCCGTTGGCCGAAGCTGCCGGATGCTCCGCCTGGGTCAACCAGCAGAGCCTGTGGACCAACCCCGGATTCCCCGATTTTGGCGCCTATCTGGCCAGCTTCAACGCCAACCAGCGCCGCAACATCAAGCGGGAACGGCTGGCGGTGGCGGCCGCGGGTTTGGAGGTCACCGCCCTGGCGGGGGAGGCCATCCCGCCGCAGCTGCTGCGACGCATGCACCACTTCTACGCCCAGCACTGCAGCCGCTGGGGCGCTTGGGGGAGCAAGTACCTCAGCGAGGCCTTCTTTGAGGCCCTGGCCGTGGATTCGGCCCTGCGCCGCCACCTGGTGCTCTTCAGCGCCCACCGGCAGGATCCCGGCGACCCTGTGGCGATGTCCCTGTGTGTTCGCAGCGATGACCAGCTCTGGGGCCGCTATTGGGGGAGCGACGCAGAGATCGACTGCCTCCATTTCGAGGTGTGTTACTACGCGCCCATTGCCTGGGCGATTGCCAACGGCATCCGCCACTTCGATCCTGGGGCCGGCGGCAGCCACAAGAGGCGCCGGGGCTTCGTGGCCCAGCCCCGGGTCAGCTTGCATCGCTGGAGCGATCCTCGCTTTGCGGCGATCCTGCGCCAGTGGCTGCCAGGGGCCAATGCCGAAATGGCCGAGGCGATGGCTGCCATGAATGCGGAGCTGCCCTTCACGGCTGCCTACGATCCTCCCCATGCCTGACCAGCCCCCCACCCGTCAGCAGCTCGATGACCAGCTATCCCAGCGGTTCATCGCCCTTGATTCAGCGGGCTATTTCCTGATTCGCATCGACCCCCAGGCCCAGGAGCTGGTGGTCGAGCACTACGGCAACGGGATCGACGGGCGCGGCTTGGCCACCGATCCGGAAACCGGCGAAGTGCTCAGCTGCCGTGGTGGCGGCGCGCCGCGGCAGCCCTTGGCGGTGTTCCGGGGCCGTACTGCCAAGCAGGTTGGCATTGCCCTCACGGAAGGACCATCCCCCCATCCCCTCAGTTGTCTCGACCATGCCCTCTACCTGGGCCGGGAGTTGCAACGGGCCCAGGCCTGTCTGGAGCAGGGCCTGGAGTACGTGCAGGACTGAGTCGGGCGGATTCAGACCGGTTGGAGCTCCCGGCTGGGTTCGGCAGGGGCCTTGGGGGGATCGGGGGGCAGCACGGCCAGCTGCTCTTCGATTTCCCGCCGCACGATGGCGCGGTATTCGAGGAAGTGCTCGTTGTGGGCCAGGATTGAGATGAAGCCGATCAGGCGCTTGGGGTTTTGGCGGTACATGCCGTAAAGGGCTTTCCAGAACCGCACCCGGGTATCGCGCCTGAGGCCCTGGCGCCAGAGCACGATGGCCAGGGCCCGCAGGTCGATCCAGCTGGGGGGTTTGGACGGGCGGCTGCCGGGCACGATCAGCTCTTTGTATTTTTGGGGCGGGAGCTTGAGGAAGTAGGAGTAAACGCGATCAATAAATGCATTGGGTTCGTAGAGCGCCCCAAAGGCATCGACGTACTCATTTGCGATGTCGCGAATTGGTCGGGTTGGTGTGAAATTGAGCAGGTTTGTCTGGTTCACCCCTTTGGCTGAGGCTTTGCCTTCAATTAGGCGACCTTCCCTCTCCAGGCGATGCCAAAGCGCCGTATTCGGCAGGGCTTGCAACATACCCATCATGGCGTGGGGGATGCCTGTACGGGTTACGAATTCGACAATTCTTCTCCCGGCACCTTCTTTTTCGCCGTCAAAGCCGATGATGAATCCAGCCATCACCCGCAGGCCGTAGGAGGTGATCTTATTGACCGAATCCTCCAGTGAGCCGCGGGTGTTCTGCAGTTTGCCAGCCGTTTCAAGGCTCGATTCGTCCGGAGTTTCGATGCCGAGGAAGACGCTCTCAAAGCGGCACTCCACCATCATCTGCATCAGGGCATCATCGGCCGCTAGATCAACCGAAGCTTCGGTGGCAAAGCTGAAGGGGAAGCCGTGGTCAATCTGCCACTGCTTCAACAGGGGCAGCAGTAATTTGACGTTGCGCTTGTTGCCGATGAAGTTGTCGTCTACAAGGAATACAGACCGGCGCCATCCTAGGTCGTAGAGACATTGGAGTTCGGCAACTAATTGATCAGGGTTTTTGGTGCGGGGCTTGCGGCCGTACAGCACGATGATGTCGCAAAATTCGCACTGGAATGGGCAGCCTCTGGAGAACTGCACTGACATTTCCGAGTAGGCGCCCAGTTCGAGCAGGTCAAAGCGAGGAATTGGTGTGCCGGTCACATCGGGCTTGACGCCGTCAGAGCTGAAACGGCCGCTGCGTTCACCCCGTTCCAGGGCCTCGATGAACATTGGCAGGGTGATTTCACCCTCATCAAGGATCTTGAAATCCGCCAGGTCGAGCTCCGGCGCGTCGGGGGTGGAGCTGGCAAAGGGGCCGCCCACGGCCACCGGGATGCCACGCTTCTTGGCTGTGGCGATCTGCACGGCCATGTCGGCCTTCTGCACGATCATTCCTGAAATCACCACCAGCTCGGCCCAGTCCCATTCGGCTTCAGTTACCTCGCGCACGTTGCGATCCACCAACTTCATCTCCCACTGCTGGGGGAGCAGGGCGGCCACGGTCACCAGACCCAGGGGCGGGAGCAGGACCTTGCGGTCGATCAGCTCGAGGATTTTTTCGTAGCTCCAGAAGGTTTTCGGGAACTCGGGGTAGACGAAGAGGGTGCGCATGCAGGCAGCAGAGCTGGTGATGAATCTGGGCTGAGCAGGGGCGCTTGGGCTGCGCTGGTAGCTGGGGTAACCGGTTGAGTTGGCGCAAGCCTAGGCGGTTTGGCAGTGGGTCTAGGCCGCCAGCCATTCTGCTGTAATGGCGTCAGCATTTGTTTGGCAAGCCATGGCTGCTGCGATCTACCTGGGTCTGATGGGCGGCGGCATCGCCGTGGCTATTGCCGCCTCGATCGTGCTGCGCGGCATCAAGTTGATCTGAGCTCGGCAGCTGCTCCCACCACCACCCCCAGCAGGTCATAGGTGTCCGCCGCGGTGATGCGCACCTGCACCAGGGTGCCCGGGGCGGCACAGAGTCCCCCCTCCCCCGGACTCACCCGCACCTCGCCGTCCACCTCCGGGGCGAAGCGAGCGCAGCGGCCGAGCATCTCGCCGCTACTGGGGTTCTCCTGCTCGATCAGCACATCCACGACCTTCCCCACCCAGGCGGCGTTGAGCGCCGCGGCTATCGGTTGCTGCAGGGCCATCAGGCGGTCCTTGCGCTCGAGTGCGATCCCGTGGGGCACCTGATCCGGTAGCTCTGCCGCAGGTGTGCCCTCTTCAGCAGAGAAGGTGAACACCCCCACATGGTCGAAGCGCTGCTCGGCGACAAAATCCAGCAGATGCTGGAAGTGCTCCTCGGTTTCGCCGGGAAAGCCCACGATGAAGGTGGTGCGCAGCACCGCGTCGGGCAGCTGCTTGCGGATGCGGCCCAGCACCCCTGCGGTCACATCGGCCTGCCAGGGGCGGTTCATGGCCCGCAGCACCTCCGGGTGGCTGTGTTGCAGGGGCAGATCCAGGTAGGGCAGCACGTTCGGCACCTCCCGGTAGGCCGCCAGCACCTCGCTCGTCAGCCCGGTGGGATAGGCATAGTGCACCCGCACCCAGGGGATTTCCACCTCCCCCAGGGCCCGCAGCAGCTCCGCCAGCTGGGGCTTGCCGGCCAGATCGAGGCCGTAATTGGTGCTGATCTGGCTGATCAGCACCAGCTCCTGCACCCCCTGGGCCGCCAGTTGCTGCGCTTCAGCCACGATGCTCTCGATCGGCCGGGAGCGCTGGTTTCCACGCAGGTGGGGAATGATGCAGAAGGCACAGCGGTAGTCGCAGCCCTCGGCGACCTTCAGATATGCCACCGCCTCGCTGGTGGTGCGGTAGCGGGGCAGGTGCTCATCGCCCACGAAGGTGGGGATGGCGCTCACCTGGTTAACCCGCTCGCCGGCTTCGACCCGCTCCAGCACGCTGACAATGTGCTGGTAGTCGCCGGTGCCCACGATCGCTTTGGCTTCCGGGAGGCTTTCGAGCAGCTCCTCCTGGAAGTGCTGGGCCAGGCAGCCGGCAATGATCAGCTCCTTGCCCTGCTCCGCCAGTTCCACCAGGGTGCGCACCGACTCCTCGCGGGCCTCCTGGATGAAGCTGCAGGTATTGACCACCACCACGCTGGCGTCGGCCTCATCGGCGCTCACGCCGTAGCCTGCCTCGGCCAGCAGGCCGAGCATGTGCTCAGTGTCCACCCGGTTCTTCTCGCAGCCCAGGTGGGCGAAGGCCACGGTTTTTTTGCTCATCGATCCGTTCTTCGCGCCACGGGCATCACGCCCTTCACCCTATGGGGGCGCGGGCATTGGGAGGGGGCTGCGAGAATGGGATCAGTGCAGCCGATGCCGTGACCTCCACCCGCCTCAGCCAGCGCCTCAACAGCAACCGGCGCCGCAGCGATCCAGGCCGGCGCTGGGCCCGGGTGGCCATGGCGGTGCTGGCCACCATCGGCGCCATCGATACTGGCGCCATCACCTTGAAGCGCTGGGGCCTGGTGGGCCCCCTGAGCTGCCCGGGCGGCGCTGAAGGCTGCGACAAGGTTCTCAACAGCCCCTGGGGCAGCGTGCTGGGCCAGCCCCTTTCCCTGTTTGGCTGGCTGGCCTACGGGGCCGTGCTGACCATGGCGGTCCTGCCGCTGGTGCTGCGTGACGATTCCAGAGCCGTCCTGGCCCAGCGCAGCTGGCGGGGGCTGCTGCTGCTCAGCACGGCCATGGCGGTGTTCAGCCTGTTGCTGATGGGGCTGATGGTGGTGAAGATCCAGGCCTTCTGCTTCTTCTGCGTGCTGTCGGCCACGCTGAGCCTGGGCCTGTTCGTGCTCTGCCTGGTGGGTGGCGATTGGGAAGACCGCGGCCAGGTTGTCTTCCAGGTGGTGATCGTGGGCCTGCTGGTAGGCCTGCTGGGCATCGGCTGGGCGGCTTCGCTGGATCGACCGGCAGCGGTTCGTCGCGCCGGTGTGCCACCGGCGGTGGAGACGGTCAGCAGTGGCCAGGCCCTTGCCCTGGCTGAGCACCTCAGCCGGATTGGCGCCGTGATGTACACGGCCTACTGGTGCCCCCACTGCCACGAGCAGAAGGAGTTGTTTGGCCAGGCCGCCAGCGCCAAGCTCAAGCTGATCGAATGTGCCGCCGATGGCCAGAACAGCCAGAAGGCCCTCTGTGACACCAAGAAGATCGAAGGTTTCCCCTCCTGGGAGATCAACGGCAAGCTCGACTCCGGGGTTAAGTCCCTGGCCGACCTGGCCCAGCTTTCCGGATTCAACGCCCCGGTTCCCTGATTCAGACCATTGCGGCGGTGCTGGGCGGGCAGCCCAGCTGCTGGTCGGTGTGGCGCTGCCAGAAGGGCTGCGGGGCTGGGGCATCGGTGCGGTGGTGGCCCCCCCGGCTTTCCGCCCGAAACAGGGCCGCCTCGATCAGCAGCCCCGCCAGCACCTGACGCTGGTGCAGCTCCTGCAGGCCCTTGAGGGCCGGCACGTCGGCCGGTTTAACCATCCCAACTTGGCCGCTCCGCAGCGATTGGAGCCCGCGCCAGGCTGGGCTGGCTTCCAGTTGTTGGCGCTGCTGAAGCACCTGCCGGAGGGCCTGCGCCAGGGGATGGGCACTGCGCTCCACCCCGGCCACCTGCCAGCAGAGGTCCCGCAGGGCGGTGATTTGCCGCTCGAGGGTTTCCAGACTGGGAAGGGCCAGCTCGATTGGGGCGGGCTGCCCTTCCCGGCCGGGCTCCTGGGCCAGGGGGGCTGGCGGCAGCTGGATCCGGCGCAGCTGGCGGGCAAACACCAGACACTCCATCAGGGAGTTGCTGGCCAGGCGGTTGGCACCGTGCACGCCAGTGCAGGCCACTTCCCCTACGGCGTAGAGGCCTGGCAGGCTTGTGGCCGCATCCAGGCTGGTCCACACCCCGCCCATCCAGTAGTGGGCGGCGGGGGCAACGGGAATAGGGGCGCTGGTCGGTTCCAGCCCCAGTTCGCGGCAGCGGCCCAGGATGGTGGGAAATTGCTGCTCCAGGCGGGCCCCGCCGACGGGCCGCAGATCCAACCAGAGATGGTCCACATCGAGATCCCGCATCCGCCGGGCTAGGGCCCGGCTGACGGCGTCCCTGGGGGCCAGGTCCCCCCCCGCCAGGGCGGCCACGGGGCTGGCGCCATTGCTCTCCACCAGGCGGGCCCCTTCACCGCGGACGGCCTCTGAAATCAGGAAATGGGGGGCCCCCGGCAACATCAACGCGGTGGGATGGAACTGGACGAATTCCAGATCGCGCACCCTCGCTCCGGCTTGCCAGGCCATCACCACCCCATCGCCGCTGGCCAGATTGGGATTGGTGGTGTGGGCAAAGAGGTGGCCGCCGCCGCCGGTGGCCAGCACCACGGCCCGGGCCCTGAGCCAGTGGATGCGGTTCTGCTCAAGCACTTGCAAGCCCACACAGCGGCCGTCTTCCATCCAGAGCTGCAGGGCCACAACCCCCTTGCGCTGCTCGAGTCGGGGCCGCTGCTGCACCTCCCTTTCCAGGGCCTCCACCAGGGCGCCACCGGTGCGGTCCTGGGCGTGGAGCACGCGCCGGTGGCTGTGGGCCGCCTCCAGAGTGGTGCTCAGGCTGTCGCCATCCCGATCAAAGGCCATGTTCAGCTGGAGCAGGCGCTCCACGCAGGCCGGGGCCTCATGCACGAGCCGTTCGACGGCCTCCCGATCGCAGAGCCCCCCCCCGGCCTTGAGGGTGTCGTCCACATGGCTGGCAAAGCTGTCATCCGGCCGGGTAACCGCCGCGATGCCTCCCTGGGCCCAGCGACTGGCGGAGCGGGGTTTGCTGCGGGGATCGCTTTGGGGATCGCTGTCCTTGCTGAGCAGGAGCACCCGCAGGGGGCGAGGCAGCTCCAGGCAGGCCATCAGGCCGGCTGCTCCGCTGCCAACCACCACCACATCCCAATACTGCTCTGGCATGGCGGCAGAAGACATCCGGCAAGGACCGGCACTAAAAAAGCCGCCGGAAGGCCCCGACGGCTTTCAAGCGGAGGTGAGCTTAGGGCTCAGCGGTACTGACCGTCATTGATGCGGTCGTCGCCTTCGTTGAGGGCAATGGAGGCCTCAGTGACTGTGAAGTTGTCCTTGTATTTGTTGAATAGTTCCTTCTGGCGCTCGGTGAGGTCGAGGCTCAGCACGTCGTCGACGCTTTGGTAAGGGCCCCCCAACACGATCTTGCCCGCCAGGGTGGGATACATGCCGGGGTAGTCCTGGAAGCGGCGCACCGAACAGTTGTTGAGATCCACCTTGCCGGCGCGCTCGGCGATTTTGTCATCGATGAGATTGCGCCGCTCGGCGGCATAGGCCGCTGGCGGAAGCAGCAGTGTGATCAGGAGGCCGGCGAGCACAACACCTCCCATCAGCCAGGCAACCAGCCGTTTCATCACGACACTCCGTTGAACTACGGGACGAGAGGCAGCCTGGGCCACCGGAATCCCAACGTTACAGAGAAGGGACCGGATCCCTACAAATGGAGGCCCAGCCTTTTGCAGATCTTCAGATCGGATTCCCCGACTAGATCAGCCCAGTCAGGACAGGGGCCCCCAGGGCACACAGCAGAAACAGGCCATCTACTGCCAGGGTGGTGGCCAGGGCAGCGCTGCAGATTCGGCCGGCTTCGCCCCGGCGCCAAAGCCAGCGGCAGGCCTGGATCAGGGCCGCTGCAAAGCTGATTACCAGGGTCAGAGGCAGGGGGGAAAGTACCTGACGGGCGAGGCTCTGCAGCAGCAGGGAGGCTTCCGGCGGGCTGGCACTGAGCACCTGGGGCCAGCTGGCCATCACTCCGGTGGCCGCCATGGCGGCATCGGTGGCGGCGGTGCCCAGCAGGGAGCCCAGGTAGAAGGCGCAGGCCAGCTTCCAGCGACCCCGGAGGCCCGTGAGGGCAAGGGGCAGGGCAAAGGCCTCGATCGGCAGGTGCCAGAGGGGGTGAAGCCGGAACCAGCCCCAAAACAGACATCCGCCCAGCCAGCTGCCACAGAAACCCACCAGCAGTTCCCCCGCCCGGGCAACTCGGGAGTCCCTGTGCCGGCTGAGTAGCAGGGCTAAGGCCAGCAGGGGCGCAGTGAATACCGCGGCGCTGAAGGGAGCCAGCCTTACCCAGGGTGCTTGGAGAAAAACCGGCAGGGTCACCAGCAGCCCACTCGCCAGGGTCAAGCTGGGCAGGGTCAGGCTGGAGAGGCTCAGGCGGGAGTTGCTCCAGGGAGCAGCCGCTGGCGCTGAGTCCAGGCTGGTAGCTGGCAAGAGTGCGCTGGCGGGGGCGCCGACCACTAAGGGATGTAAAGAAAGTTTTCTGAGCTTAAGGGGCCGGAGGGAGGCTCCGGCCATAGGGTCCCCCCAGCCTTTCTGGTTTGTGATGGTTCCCTTTGCAGAAGTACCGCTGCTGCCCGCCGCGGAAATTGGCTTTTGGGAAGCCTGCTTTCGCTCGCTGGTGCTTGGGGTGGTGCAGGGGCTTACCGAGTTTCTGCCGATCAGCAGCACGGCCCATCTCAAGGTGGTGCCGGTGCTCCTGGGTTGGGGTGATCCGGGCGTAGCGGTGACGGCCGTGATCCAGCTGGGCAGCATTGTGGCCGTGCTGGCCTACTTCCGCTCCGACCTGGCCGCGGTGTTGCGCGGCGTCAGCCGGGCCTGCCGCCATGGCCAGTGGAACGATCCCTCCGCCCGCCTGGGGGTTGCCATCGCTTTGGGCACCGTGCCGATTGTGTTGGCGGGCCTGGCCCTCAAACTTTGGCTGCCTGGTTACGACAACTCACCGCTGCGGAGCATGGGGTCCATCGCCATGGTTTCGATTGGCATGGCCCTGCTGCTGGCCTGGGCCGAGCTGGTGGGCCGGCGCCAGCGGCAGCTCGACGACGTGCTGCCTCGAGACGGGATCTGGGTGGGCCTTGCCCAGGCCCTGGCCCTGGTGCCCGGGGTCTCCCGCTCCGGCAGCACCCTCACGGCCGCCCTGTTTGATGGCTGGCAGCGCCCGGCGGCTGCCCGCTTCTCCTTTCTGCTCGGCATCCCGGCCATCACGCTGGCGGGCCTGGTGTCCCTGAAGGAGGCCTTCGCGGCTCCCGCCGGCGGCGGTCCCCTGCCCCTGCTGGTGGGGATCGTTTCTGCCGCGGTGGTGTCGTGGCTGGCGATTGCCTGGCTGCTGCGCTTTCTGCAGCAGAACAGCACCTGGGTGTTTGTGGTTTATCGGCTGCTGTTTGGCATCGGCATTCTGATCTGGCTGGGCGCCAGAGTGGGCGCCTAGTCAAGGCCTTACGCCGTGTGGAATGAGCCCTCAGCGGGCATCGCCCTAGCCACCCTGGAGGGCGAAACCCCCAGGCTGCCCGCCCCCGCCGTGGTGGCCACGGTGGAGCCCGGCTCCATCGCCGAGGAGCTCGGCTTCCAGCCCGGCGATCGCCTGCTCAGCATCAATGGCCGGCGCCCCCGCGATCTGATTGATCTGCAGATGCTGGTGGGAGAAGAGGAACTCACCCTGGAGGTCGAAGACCCCAACGGCACCCTGCACCGGGTGGAGTTGGAGAAGGATCTCGATGACGGGCTGGGCCTGGGTTTCACCGAGGCTCTCTTCGATGGCCTCAAGCAGTGCAATAACCACTGCCCTTTCTGCTTCATCGACCAGCAGCCGCCTGGGCGGCGCAGCAGCCTCTATCTCAAGGATGACGACTACCGGCTGAGTTTTCTTTACGGCTCTTACCTGACCCTCACCAACCTGGGCGCCGCAGATTGGCAGCGGATTGAGGAGCAGCGGCTCTCCCCCCTGTTTGTATCTGTCCATGCCACCGATCCCGAGCTGCGCAGCCGCTTGCTGGTGAACCCCCGGGCGGGCCAACTACTGGACCAGCTGGCCTGGTTTGACCAGCGGGATCTGCAGATCCATGCCCAGGTAGTGGTGTGCCCTGGCCTCAATGACGGTCAGGCCCTGGAAACCACCTTGGCCGATCTGGCGGCCTTTGCCGGCGGTGAATGGCCGGCGGTGCTCTCGGCCGCGGTGGTGCCGGTGGGCCTCACCCGCTTTCGCCCTGCTGGGGATGCCCTGGTGCCCGTGGATCGGCGCTCAGCACTCCAGGTGATCGCCCTGGTGGAACCGCTACAGCTGCAGTTCCAGCAACGCCTTGGCAGCCGTTTCGCCTGGCTCTCCGACGAGTGGTATCTGATGGCGGGGCGGCCCTTGCCTCCCCGCAGCGAATATGAGGATCTGCCCCAGCAGGAGAATGGCGTCGGCAGCATCCGCGCCTTCCTAGAAGCGCTGGACCTGGCCACCCGCAATCTGCCCCGGGCCCTGGCCAGGCCCCGTCGCCTCAGCTGGGTGGTGGGGAGGCTGGTGGCTGAGGCGCTGGAGCCGGTGGTGACCCGGCTGAATGGGGTGGCGGGGCTGGAGCTGATCCTGCACGGCTTGCCGAGCCCCTACTGGGGGCAGGACCAGGTGGTCACCGGCCTACTGACGGGTTCGGATCTGCTGGGCGGCCTGGCCGCTTGCGACCTGGGTGAGGCCCTGCTGCTGCCGGCTGTGATGCTGCGCCAGGGGGAGCCGGTTTTTCTCGACGACCTTCCCCTAGCCGAGCTCGAGCGGCAGCTGCCCGTGCCGGTGATTTTGCTTCGGGGTGCGGAAGACCTGGTGGCCGCTTGTCTGGGCGGTCAGCTTCAATCTCCTTAAGATCTGCCTATTCCAAGAACCTTTGGTGTGCTCAAGCCCATCTCGCGACTAGGCCTCCTGGCTCTCCTGGGGGCTTCGATGGTGCTGCATGGGGCCGGAGCCCAGGAGCAGTCCGCGAGCCCTGCCCTGCCCTTGGCACCAGACACCGTGGGCGCCGACCCCAACAAAAAACTGCGCGGCTATCGCCCCCGGGTCAACCCCGCCCTGGTGCCCCCTGCCGCCACCCAGCTTGCCCCTGGCCTGGAAAATCTCCCGGCCCCGGCCTCCCTGGCCCTGCCTGTCAAGCCCGGGCAGGTGGTGATCCAGCAACTGCGGCCCCTGGGCCTGCAGGAGGTGGAAAACCTCGCCGAAGTCAATAATCCCAACCTCAAGGCGATCGCCAGCCAGGTGGACCAGGCCCAGAGCAATCTGCGGGCCCAGATTGCCCTCTGGTATCCCAGCCTCAACCTGCAAGCCAACTCCCTGCCCACCTTCACCACGGGCGTGGCCCGTTCAAATGGGGCCAACGGCACGACCCGCACGTCTGCCACGGACCGGTGGGCTTTCGGGACGGTGTTGACGGCCCAGTGGGCCCTGATCAACCCCCAGCGCACTCCCACCATTGCCGCCGCTCGAGACCAATTTGAAAAGGCCAAGTTTCATTATGTGATCGCCCTGCGGGATCTGCGTCTCCAGGTGGCTACCTCCTATTTCGACCTGCAGCAGGCTGACGACCAGGTGCGCATCGGCCAGGAATCGGTGCGGGCCTCGATTGTCAGCCTGCGGGATGCCAAGGCCCGTTTTCAGGCCGGTGTCGCCACCAAGCTCGAGGTGCTCGAGGCGGAAACCCAGCTAGCGCGCGACCAGCAGCTGCTCACCGGCGCCCTGGCAGCCCAGGCCATCGCCCGGCGCAGCCTGGCGGCCCTGCTGGATCTGCCCCAGAACGTCACCCCCACGGCCAAGGATCCGGCCCGGGTGGTCGGCATCTGGCAGCCATCTCTGCAGGAGAGCGTGGTGGCGGCCTACACCTTCCGCGAGGAGCTGGATCAGGCCCTGCTCGACATCTCGATCGCCAACAGCCAGGCCAATGCGGCCCTGGGTAGTGTGCAGCCCTTCCTGAACATCTTCACCGCCTTCACCGGCAACATCTTTGATGGCAATGAGTCGGTCATTACCGCCCAGCCGGGTTCCAGTGGCACGAACTACGACACGGCCATCGGCCTCAATCTGAGTTGGAAACTCTTTGATGGTGGTGCGGCTGCAGCCCAGTCACGCCAGAACAAGCAGCTGGCCCAGGAAAACACGTTCCGCTTTGCCCAGCGGCGCGATGGCATCCGTCTGGAGGTGGAGGAGAGCTTCTACGAGCTGGAGAAAAACAACCGCAACATCGTCACCACCTCCCGGGAAGTGATTTCGGCCAGGGAGGCGTTGCGCCTAGCCCGATTGCGTTTCCAGGCCGGTGTCACCACCCAGAGGGAGGTCGTCGACAACCAGCGCGATCTCACCCAGGCGGAAGTGCGTTATTCGGCCTCTATTACCGATTACAACAAGCGCCTGGCTGAACTGCGCCGCCGCACCGGCCTCGATCAGGTTGCATCCTGCGCCCCCGTCGCGCTGCCGGCGATTAAGCCTGCTGGGGCCTCAGATGTGCC
>NZ_JAGQCR010000001.1:0-51426 GCF_024346295.1 Cyanobium sp. BA20m-14 | reverse complement strand
GCAGGGGATCATCAGCACACCGAACCAGCCCACATAGAGGCGGTTGTTGGTGGAGGTGACCCAGTCGCAAAACTGGTTCCACGCAGAAGCGCCTTGGCGCTGCTGAATAGTGGTTGTCATGAGAACGGTTTGGGGAAGGGCTTGCCTGACGTTTGCCGGGAGGCTCTGCAGGAAAGCGGTAGGTAGATGCGGGCGGAAACCGCACTCTCATCTCACCTTAACACCTGTTCACACTTTTGAGCTAGATCAGGGTCGCCATTGGCCAGCAGCAGGTCCGATGACGCCGATAAGTCTCGCTGATCACGCCCAGCAGTCTCAACTCGAGAGGACCCGCAGCAAGCACTCCTTGCGGAGCCCTGCGTTGCTTTATGGCCATCACCGATCATTGGTGCCAATCTGAAATGCACCAGCCCTTTAGTTTGATGCCGACGCAGGGAATTGCGATCGAGCTCAGCGACCAGCAGGCCCTATCTATGAGCAAAACAGCTTGATTTCTCCATGTCAGTGAGTTTTAGCGGTCAGCTGCTGATTTGGTTCTGAGCAAAGACCAGGAGCCCTGTCGCCGCTTGCCTTTGATGCGCTGGCTGAGCCTGACAAATGGGGCGTGCTCACTGTCCTGGAGCGGAACCGATGACGCAGGCTTTGACTACTTCAGTTGCTTCCGAGAGATCGACGGTCATTTCTTGGAGCAAAAACTCGGCATGGTTCGCTGATCTGAAATCAGTCCATACCCCATGGCCCGATAACCCCGCAGCCGCCGCTCCCACATACGTTGCGGCACCGGATGGCCGAGGTCGAGCCAGTCGATGATCCGCACGCTGGTTTTCCCCGCTTGATTCCGGTGCAGGCGGCCGGCGTACTGCTGCAGGGTGCCCTTCCAGGACACGGGCATTGCCAGCAGAAGGGTGTCCAGGGGCGGATGGTCAAAGCCCTCACCTACCAGTCGCCCGGTGGCCAGCACGATACGGGGCGCCTCCGGTGGCAACGCTTCCAGCGCGGCCAGGGTGGCGCTGCGCTGGCGTGCGCTCAGGCGGCCATGCAACAGAAACAGGTTCGTTACCTGATCAGCCAGAGCGTTGGCGATCGCCGTGATGTGACCTGTGCGCTCACTGAGCAGCAGCAGCTTGCGGCCCGCTTCCCAGCAGGCGAGGGCCTCGGCCACGATCCGGTCGGAGCGTGATTGATCCTCCACCAGCCGGCGCATCAGCTCCTGGATAGGTAGATCGGCGGGCAGCCCATCGAGTTGATGGGTGCGGCTCACCAGTTCCAGGGTCTGGGGCGCTCCGGCGGGCCGCTGGGCGGTGTGGCGGATGGGTCCGCATTGCATAAAAATGATTGGGTGCAAACCATCGCGGCGCACCAAGGTGGCCGAAAGCCCCAGCACGTAGCGGGCCTTCAACTGCTTGAGGATTGTTTCAAAAGAGGCGGCGGCGATGTGGTGACACTCGTCGACGATCACCTGTCCGTAGTTCTGCACCACGGGGTTCACCTCCCCCTTCCGTACCAAGGACTGCATCACGGCGATGTCGAGGCGGCCGGAGGGTTTGGCCTTGCCGCCACCGATGCGACCGATCGCTTCAGCGGGGACGTCTAGGAAGGTCTGCAACCGCTCCTGCCATTGGCGCAACAGCTCGGCCCGATGCACCAGCACCAGGGTGTTGACCCCGCGGCGCGCCAGGATCGCTGCTGCCACAATGGTTTTCCCGAAGGCTGTCGGCGCTTGCAGCACACCGATGTCATGGTGCAGCATTGCCTCCACTGCGGCCTCCTGATCAGCGCGCAGCCGGCCCGCGAAAGCCAGCTCCAGCGGTGAGCCGCTCTGGCGTTCATCCACCAGCTCCCAGCTGATTCCTTGTTCCTGCAACAGGGCCTGCACCGGCCCCAGGCAGCCGCGCGGCAGGGCAATGTGCTGCGGGAAGTTTTCGGCGCCGCCGATCACCCGCGGCTTGTCCCACACCGACTGGCGCATGGCCTGGGCTTTGTAGAAGGCGGGATTGGCAAAGGCCGCCAGGCGGATCAGGTGATTGAGCAGCGGCTGCTGCAACCCCGAGCGCTCTACATACAGCCGATCGGCCAGGGTGAGGCTGAGCGCCGCCGGCAGCGGCCCGCTGATCTTTGGCACCGCCGGAGGTGTCAGCCATGGGGTCGCCAGGTCCTCCGAGTCGATGAAGGCGAGATCGAGGGGATGGCCACCGCCGGTGGCGCCCTGGATCACGCTCTTCAGCCCCGCTAGAGACAAGCGCTGCAGAGTCGCCAGATAGGCCCACTGGTCGGGATAGGGCTGCAGGTCGTCATCCACGAACACGCTGCAACCCCGCTGCCGAGCTTCCTTCTGCAGCGGCAGGGCGATCAGATTGCCGAAACCGCCCTTCGGCAGGGTGTCCTGGTTGGGGAACAGCCGGTCATAGGAGCTCAGCTCCAGCTGGCGTGTCGAGGAGCAGGTATGGCTGATCAGGGCGGCCCCCAGCTGGCGAGCCTCCTGCGCCGATACGGCCTCCTCGAAGAACACCCACACGTGGGCGCCCTCGCCAGAGCGGGAGATCTCCAGCGCTGCGGGCACCGCCAGCTCCCGGCAGGAGCGCAGAAAGGCCCGGGCGTCGTCCCGCCAGTCCTGCTCGTCAAAGTCGACAGCCAGCAGGTGGCAATGGTCGTTTTCCAGCAGGGGGTAGAGGCCGAGGGTGTGGTCTCCGGCCTGATGGCCATAGATCGCTTCATCGCTGAGGGGCAGGAGCTCCCGGTGTTGGCAATCGCGGCAGGCCACCCGCGGCTTTTCGCAGATGCCCTGCCGCCACTCATTGGCGCAGGCCGGGGCATAGCCCGAGCGCCCGCTGCTGCTGCTCTGCCAGCGCAGGGCATAGACGTCTCTGCGGCCGCGGAAGAGACGCCGGAACAGGGCCAGCTTCTCTTGGGTTGAAGCGGGACCCTTGACTGGGGCCTGGAGTGAAATCGGCGCAGGTTTAGATAGGCCAGGTGTGCCGGGGCGCAAGGCGATGCCGTGCGTCTCCAGCAGTCCAATCAGGCGAGCGTTCTCCAGACGTAGCTGATCGAGCTCAGAGGGTTTGGAGTCGGCCATGGCATGGATCCCTCAGGCGAGGCCGATTCCCAGCACTCCCAGCAGCGCCCGTTCCAGCTCCGCCAGTTCCTCGGGGCTGAGGGTCGTGAGGGGGCCATCGCCCAGGCGGGAGTGATCGAGGGATCGAGGCTGGTCCGCCATCGCAAAGGAGTCGCAGAGAAGGCGGTCGCGGCTGCGGATTGGGACCCGCAGCGCCCGAGCGCCCGGGCGGTCTTGGGTGGTCAGGGGCACCACGATCACCGTGGCCAGGCCGGCATGTGTGATCGGATCGGCCTGAACGATCACCACTGGACGCAGCTTGCCCACTTCCGCGCCCTGATTGGGATTCAGACGCGCCACCCAGATCTCACCCCGATGCATCAGCGCCACCACTGCTGGGGCATCGGCTGCCCGCTTCGCTCCTGGGAGTTGGCTTGCTCCGCCAACGCCAGTGCCTCGCCCTCGGTCGGCAGGAAATCTGCCGCCACATGGAGGCTTTCGGCCCGGGCCGAGGCATCGCTCGCCAGCGCTTCTGCGGCGGCGACGAGCCCGGCCACCAAGCGCTCCTGCTCCCGGCGGCGCAGCAGCTCCTCCAGGGCTTCGCGGATCAGTTCCGAGCGCGGTTGGCCGCAGTGACGGGCCTCCTCGCCCAGTCGGCGGCCTAGCTCGTGGGGCAACCGCAGGCTGAACGCTGCCATGCGTGATGTGCTGACAATGTGTATTTCATCCTGTCATGCACGAGGTGGTGCGGCAAAGTCTTTTCAGCGCTGATCGGCCTGGCGGTAGACAGCATTGCGCTCCCGCTTGCCTACTGCCACAACAAGCACCAGCACCTCGCAATCCCGCACTTCGTAGACCAAGCGGAAACCAGCGGCGCGGAGCTTGATCTTGAAGCGATGACTGGAGCCCCGCAGCTTGCTGGCGGGAATCCGCGGTTCGATCAGCCGTTCGGCCAACTTCTTCTTGAACTGCTCCCTGATCCCTGCGCTCAGGGTCCACCATTCCCGCAGGGCTTCGGGATGAAAGGCCAGCTCATAGGGCATCGAGGCTGACCCGCAGCGGCTCCTGCCCATCCGCCAGCCGGGCATCGGCAATGCGGCCCAGCTCCAGGTCTTCCACGAGATCTATGAGCTCCTCGTAGGCCTTGGCCGGAACGCAGTAGAAGGCCGGCTCATTGCGGTTGAGCACGGCGACCGCCATCCCTTCACCGGCCGCCACGGTGGCCATGGGGTTCTTTTTGTGTTCCGAGATGCTTACGGCGGTTTCGGTCAGCACGCGATGTGCCATTAGAGGGTCAGGCCGGGTCAGAACCGCATCTTAGGTCGCCGGTCAGGTCTCAGGTTCGGTCGATCCACGGCGACAACCCGGGCCGATCAAGGACGGTCAGATCAGGCCATGAAACGACTCGGGGGTGAGAAGCCCTGTGAGAAGGTTGAACCAATCGCGGATATTAGCTGTCATTCACAGTCAACTTCTGGCGTGCTGCCAGCGAGTGCAAAGCGAGATGGTCGCTTGAGAAGCAACAAATTTTCAGGCCTGAACTGGTAAGCGGGTGACCGGACTCGAACCGGCGACGTTCAGCTTGGGAAGCTGACATTCTACCACTGAATTACACCCGCATTTGTTTAACTTAGTCCGTCAGAGCCCCGCTGTCAGGGCTTGGCGGGCGCAGCGGCCGCTGCGGGCTCCTCACACTTCACCGCAGCCGAGAGGGCGCGGCGGGCGGCGATTACAGGCGTCGATTTGGCCTTGAGTGTCAGTGCCGCCTGCTCGAGGGTTTGGTTCTTGTTGCTGGCGACCGTAGCCACTTCGCCCTTGAAGGCCTTGAGCTGGGTCTGGAAGTTCTGCAGGCGCAGTTGCTCGAGCTTCTGCTCCGTCTTCTCCAGCGCCGCCAGCGAGGTGGCCAGGGCCCTGTCGGCAGCAGTGGCCTCGCCGACGGTGGAGCTGGGCTTGAGGGCTGCCACCTGATCGAGCGCCTTGCCGACCGCCGCCAGCTGGGTGCATATCTGGGCTTCGGTCTTCTGTTCCTTCTTGGCGAGATCCTGCTTCTGGCAGCCGGCGGCCGCCAGGGCTACCAGGCAGGTGAGGGCAATCAGAGGGCGGCGCATGAAACAGGTTTCTGTCTGAGGAGAACCATAGGCAACCGCCTTCTTTCTGCCACCCTTATTCAGCGGTTCAGTTGCGCCGCAGCTGCAGCCACACCTGCCCCCATGTTGCCCTTGTGCAGGCCCAGATCCGCCAGGGTGGCCTCGATGGCGGCCACGGCCGTGAGCACGTCGCGGTCGCACACAAAGCCCAGGTGGCCGATGCGGAACACCTTGCCCTTGAGGTGGTCCTGGCCGCCGGCCAGCAGGATGTCGAACTTCTCCTTGACGGCCTTGCGCAGGGCCTCGGCGTCGATGCCCTCGGGGGCTACCGCGGTGATGGCGGGGCTGCCGTGGCCCTCTGCCGCATAGAGGGGCAGGCCCATGGCCTCCATGCCGGCCTGGGCGGCGGCGCGGTGGCGGGCATGGCGGGCAAAGATCGCCTCCAGGCCCTCGGCCTGCATCATCTCCAGGGCCGCCTCCAGGGCGAAGTAGAGGTTGATGGCCGGGGTGAAGGGGTTGCTGTCGGCCTGGGCCGATTTCCGGTATTTGCCCAGATCCAGATAGAACTTGGGCAGGTCGGAGCGCCCATAGGCCTCCCAGGCCCGCTCGCTCATTGCCACGAAGGCCAGACCCGGCGGCATCATGTACCCCTTCTGGGAGCCGGAGCCGATCACATCGAGGCCCCACTCATCCATCGGCACGTTGCAGGCGCCGAGGCTGGTGACGCAGTCGGCAATGGTGAGGGCGGTGCCGTGGGCACGGGCGTGTTTGGCGATCGCTTCCAGATCGTTGATCACGCCGGTGGAGGTTTCCGAGTGGGTGAGGATCACGGCCTTGATCGCCTTGGCCGTGTCGGCTTCCAAGGCGGTGCGGAAGGCCTCGGGATCGAGGGGCTGGCCCCACTCGGCCTGGATCACCTGCACGTCGAGGCCATATGCCCTGGCCAGCTTCACCCAGCGCTCCCCAAACTTGCCGTTGTCGCCGCAGAGCACCTTCTCGCCCTTGCTGAGCACGTTGATGATCCCGGCCTCCATGGCCGCGGTGCCGCTGCCGGTGATGGCCAGCACGTCGCCAGTGGTTTGGTGCAGCCACTGCAGCTGCTTGGTGGTGCGCTTGACAATCTTCTGAAAGTCGGCGCTGCGGTGGCCGATCGGGTGGCGGCCCATCGCCTGCAGGACGGTTTCCGGCACCGGGGTGGGGCCGGGGATCATCAGGCTGAGTTTGTCCTGCATGGTTAGGGGGGTAGGGCTGGCGGCATCGGGCCGCCCAATCCACCACCATAAAAAATAATCCCGCCCCTGTCCTCCCCCGTGGCCCAGCCGACCCAGCCCCAGGGCTACACCGTGCCGGTTTGGCTGACGGCGGCGGCGCGGGCGGCCCTGCTGACCCTGCGGGCTGAGCCCTGGCAGCGGCTCCAGCCCCTTTGGCTCGATCCCAACAACTCCAACCCGGAGAACGGGCCTCCGCCCGCTTTGGTGCCGGTGGAAGCGGCCGCCCCCCTGGCCGACGGCTGGGTGCTGGCCATGGCCCACTGCGATCCGGGGCCGGAGGTGCTCGATCTCACCCGGGGCCTGGCCCTGTGGGTATTGCTGCGGTGGCGGCAGGGCCCTGGCGATTGGCTTGAGCTGCGGGCCGGCGAGGGGGTAGGGGTGCTGCAGGCCAGCGGCGAGCCCTGCCTGTCGGCCTATGCCCGCCAGCTACTGGAGTGCAATCTCCGGCCCCTGCTGCCCGAGGGCCGTTGCCTCGAGCTGGTGGTGGTGATCCCCCAGGGGCGGCGCTTGGCCGAGCGCACCAGCAACGCCGCCTTTGGGGTGGTGGACGGGCTGGCCCTGATCGGTACCCAGGCCGAGGTGCAGCGCAGTGCGGCCCCAGATCAGCTGGGCCTGGCCTTGGCCGAGCTGCGTGAGCGCTGCGGGGCCGAGGATTTTGGCGGCGCTCTGGTGCTGGTGATCGGCGCCAATGGGCTGGACCTGGCCCAGCAGCTGGGGGTGCCGCCCCAGCTGCTGCTGAAGGCCGGCAACTGGCTTGGGCCCCTGCTGGTGGCGGCAGCGGAGGCCGGCGTTCAGCGCTTGCTGTTGTTTGGCTACCAGGGCAAGTTGATCAAGTTGGCCGGGGGGATTTTCCATACCCACCACCACCTGGCCGATGGCCGGGCCGAGGTGCTCACGGCGCTGGCAGCCCTGGCGGGCCTGGGGGGTGCCGCGCTGCAGGCCCTGCACGATGCCCCCACGGTGGAGGAGGCGCTGGCCCAGCTGGATCGGCTCGATGGCCCCAGGGCTGAGCAGCTGCGCCAGCACATCGCGGCGGCGGTGGAGCGGCGCAGCCTGGCCTATCTGGCCCGCTACGGCCAGGAGCAGATGGCGGTGGGGGCGGTGCTCTTTGACCGTTCCCGCCGGATCTGCGCCGCTGGGCCCGCGGGCCTGGAGCAGCTCACGGCCATGGGAATGCGGCCCTAGTCAGGCGGCCTTAGTCAGGCGGCCTTAGGCAGCCGCCCCTAGGCTGGCCCGAATGCCCCGGGCCTAGCGCTGTTGATGTCCCAAGTCGCATCCCCCACCGCCCTGTCGCCCCAGATCAACTTGTCGCCCCAGATAGACGCCACCTCCCAGTCGAGCCGGTACCCGGCGATCGTGATCCTGGATTTCGGTTCCCAGTACTCCGAGCTGATCGCCCGGCGGGTGCGGGAAACCGAGGTGTTCTCCCTGGTGATGGCTTACACCACCAGCTCCGAGGAGCTGGCGGCCCTGGCGCCCAAGGGCATCATCCTCAGCGGCGGCCCCAATTCCGTGTACGAGGCCGGGGCGCCGGTGTGTGATCCGGCCATCTGGGGGCTGGGCATTCCGGTGCTGGGGGTTTGCTACGGCATGCAGCTGATGGTGCAGCAGCTGGGCGGGGCGGTGGTGGCCGCCGGTCGCGCCGAATACGGCAAGGCGCCATTGCACGTGGACGACCCGATCGACCTGCTCACCAACGTGGAATCGGGCTCCACGATGTGGATGAGCCATGGCGATTCGGTGCAGCGCCTGCCGGATGGCTTTGCGCGCCTGGCCCACACCGACAACACCCCGGAAGCGGCCGTTGCTGACCACCAGCGGCGCCTCTACGGCGTGCAGTTCCATCCCGAGGTGGTGCACTCCAGCTGCGGTATGGCCCTGATCCGCAATTTCGTCTACCACATCTGCGGCTGTGAGGCCGACTGGACCACCGCCGCTTTCATTGACGAAGCGGTGGCTGATGTGCGCGCCCAAGTCGGCGATAAGAAGGTGTTGCTGGCTCTCTCGGGAGGCGTTGATTCCTCCACCCTCGCCTTTTTGCTGCACAAGGCGATTGGCGACCAGCTCACCTGCATGTTTATCGACCAGGGCTTCATGCGCAAAGGGGAGCCTGAGTTTCTGGTGGAGTTTTTCGACAAGCGCTTCCACATCAATGTGGAATACATCAATGCCCGCGAGCGCTTCATCAGCAAGCTCGATGGCATCACCGACCCGGAGGAGAAGCGCAAGCTGATCGGCACGGAATTCATCCGGGTGTTCGAAGAGGAGAGCAAGCGGCTCGGCCCCTTCGACTACCTGGCCCAGGGCACCCTCTATCCCGACGTGATCGAAAGTGCCGGCACGGGCATCGATCCCAAAACCGGCGAGCGGGTGGCGGTGAAGATCAAGAGCCACCACAACGTGGGCGGCCTGCCCAAGGATCTCCAGTTCAAGCTGGTGGAGCCCCTGCGCCGCCTTTTCAAGGACGAAGTGCGCAAGGTGGGCCGCAGCCTGGGACTGCCCCAGGAGATCGTGGGTCGTCACCCCTTCCCCGGGCCGGGCCTGGCGATCCGCATCCTGGGAGAGGTCACCAGCGAGAAGCTCAATATCCTGCGCGATGCCGATCTGATCGTGCGCGAGGAAGTGAGTGAGGCCGGCCTTTATAACGAGATCTGGCAGGCCTTTGCCGTGCTGCTGCCGGTGCGCAGCGTGGGGGTGATGGGCGACAAGCGCACCTATGCCTTCCCGATCGTGGTGCGCTGCGTCTCCTCGGAAGACGGCATGACGGCCGACTGGTCGCGTTTGCCCTACGACCTGCTGGAGACGATCTCCAACCGCATCGTCAACGAGGTCAAGGGCGTCAACCGGGTGGTGCTCGACATCACCAGCAAGCCCCCCGGCACGATCGAATGGGAGTAGCCCCGGCCCCGCAGCTTCGATACCATCGGCTCCCAGCCCTGCCGTTGTGACCGCTGCCACCGTGCCCTCCGGCTCGACAACCCCTGATTCCGAAAGGCAGCGCAGGCTGCAGCAGGACAGCATCCAGTTCGGGTCTAAGACCGTCTACCTCAACCCCTTTCTCTATTGGCGCCGCTTCGATGCCAATACCGACCGTTGGTTGAGGGAGCCCGGCCAGTTAATGGAGGAGCAGATCCTCACCAACCGGGCCCGGTTCTACCCCGAAGTCAACTGGGATCTGCTCGATAAGGACGAGCGCGATGCCAAGGATGGGGCGGTGGAGATGTTCATCAAGAGTCTGGAGCTGATCAGCACGTTCAATCCCGAGCTCACCGCCGGCCAGCTGCTCGAGGTGGAGCGCAAGATGGCGGTCACCAAGAAGCAGTCCTTTGAACGCTGGGTGGCCCGGGCCCTGAAGCGGCGCCTGAATGAGGAGCACAAGGCCCGGCGGCGCTTCGATCGGGAGCGCAGCTGGCTCGCCTGGATGGAGTGGATTTCCCTCGATGTGACCCGCCAGGCCCTGGTGCCCCTGGCCTCCTTGCTGGTGATTGCGGTGGCTGGGGGTTGGTGGTGGGGCAGTCAGCAAAATTGTCGCCAGGTGATCGTCAATCCGGGCATCCAGCGCCTAGCCCCCTGATCCGGGGCCCCAGGCAGGTCAGACTGGCAATCTTGAGCCAGGACTGCCGCAATGGCCACTGACCCGTTTGATGCCCTGCGGCTCACCCTGATGCAGGACCTATTGCCCGTCGGCCTGGCGGTGGTTGACCGCGCTCGCAAGGGCGGTCCCCAGGCGGTGCTGGCTGCCTTTGATGGCCACTCAGAGGATCCGCTCGGCAGCCTGCGCCAGGAGGGGGAACCGGCCGCGAGTCAGCTGCGTCAGGGGTTGGACCGGGTCAGCCCCGGCCTGGGCAATCCCGTGATGAAGGTGGAGGTGCACGACGTGGCGGCCGAAGCGGCTGATCCCCAGGACGCCCTGGAGTTGCAAGAGGGTCTGGCCCGCATAGCTGAGCGGCTGGAGCTGCTGGAACAGCGGCTCGAATCCGACTGACCATGGCCTTTGGTCCAGGGGCTTCGCGCCATTGCGGCATCGGCCGGCAGCCCGCCTGGTTGCTGGCGGTGGTGCTGCTGTTCAGCGGGGCGATGGTGGCGCGGCTGGCCTGGCTGCAGCTGGTGCACGGCGCTGAGAATCGGGCCAGGGCCGATGAAAATCGAATCCGGCTGATGCCCCGTAATCCGATCCGGGGCCGGCTGTTGGATCGCCATGGCCAGGTGCTGGCCAGCAGCCGCCTCACCTACAACCTCTACATCCAGCCCCGGGAGGTGGGCGAGACCCAGTGGCCCGCCCTGCGGGATCGGCTGGCGGCGGTGCTGGCAGTGGGGGCTGGCGAGTTGGATGCCAAGCGTCGCAGCGGTGCCAATGCGGAGGGATTTCGGATTGAGTTGGCCAGGGGACTCAGCCCTGAGCAGGTGCTGCGCTTCAAGGAGCAGGCCGCCGGCCTGACCGGCGCCGAGGTGGATGTGGACATCCTGCGCAGCTATCCCCACGGTCGACTGGCGGCCCACGTGCTCGGCTACACCAGCGGCATCACCGAGGAGGAATACGACCAGCTCCAGCCCAAGGGGTACCGAATCCGCGATCGGGTGGGCCGCAGTGGCGTCGAGAAGCAATTCGAGGGCCACCTGCGGGGCGAGTGGGGCGGCCAGCAGGTGGAGGTCAATGCGGCAGGTGAGGTGCAGCGAATCCTGGGCGAAAAACCCGCCAGGGCGGGGAAGGACCTACGCCTCACCCTGGATCTGGAGTTGCAGCAGGCGGCGGAGCGGGCCCTCGATGGGGTCCGCAAGGGGGCGATCGTGGCCCTCGATCCCCAGACCGGAGCCATCCGGGCCCTCGCCAGTCGGCCCACGTTTGATCCCAATGTGTTTTCCCCCGCTCCGAGCACGAGCCAGTGGGCCAGCCTCAACACCCCGGATGCCCCCCTGCTCAATCGCGCCTTCCAGGGCTTTCCCCCGGCAAGCACCTTCAAGATCGTCACCACCATCGCGGGCCTTGAATCGGGCCTCTATGCGGCCGACTCGAAGGTGATGACGATGAACTCCTTCTGCTACGCGGGCCTCTGCTACGGCGACCATGGCGCCCACGGGGCGATCGGCTTTCCCCTTGCCCTGGCGGTGAGCAGCAACACCTTCTACTACCAGGTGGGGCTCAAGGTGGGCCCCGATGAGCTGTTCAAGGCCGCCCGCCGCATGGGCTACGGCCAGGTCACGGGCATCGAGTTGAAGGGGGAGGAAACGCCGGGGCTGCTGGGTGACCAGGCCTGGAAAAGGGAGGCGCTGGGGGAGGAATGGACGCCCGTGGACACAATCACCTCGGCCATCGGCCAGGGGGCCCTGCAGGTGACACCGATCCAGATGGCCCGGCTCTATGCCGCGGTGGCCAATGGGGGCTGGCTGGTGACACCCCACCTGGTGGAGCGCCCCACCGAGCGCACCTGGATCGGGCTCAAGCCGGCCACCTTGAAAATCCTGCGCGACGGCCTGCGTCAGGTGGTGACCAACGGCACTGCCACCCTGCTCAACGACCCCAACCTGCCGGCGGTGGCTGGTAAGACCGGCACCGGTGAGGACCCACCCCGGCCCGACCATGCCTGGTTTGGGGGCTATGCCCCAGCTGGAAAGCCCACCCTGGTGATCATCGCCTTCGGCGAAAACTCAGGGGGCTATGGCGGCACCGTGGCGGCACCGATGGTGAAGGCGTTGATGACCACCTGGTTTCGGGGCGCTCTGGCTGCTGCCCCCGCCCGCCCCTGACTCAGGCGACCAACTGCAGCTCGGGATGGGCCAGCAGGCGTTTGTAGTAGCTGCGCAGTTGGTCGGTGGCGCCAGCCCAGCCCCAGCGCTCCGCTTCCTGGCGAGCGTTCTGGCGCAGCTGGGCCCGCTGGCTGGCATCGCCCAGCAGGCGCTCGACGGCCGCGGCCAGGCTGCCCTCCTGGTCTGGTTCGTAGAGGCAGCCGTTCACCCCATCGCTGACGATGTCGGGGATGCCACCGCGGTTGGCGCCCACCACCGGGCAGCCGGCTGCCATTGCTTCGAGCAGCACCAGGCCCAGGGTTTCGGTGCTGGAGGGGAACAGGAAGGCGTCGCCGCTGGCATAGGCCGAGGCCAGCTCTTCTCCGGCCAGGTAACCCACAAAGTGGGTGGGGGTGCCGGCAAAGATCTTCTCGAGTTGTTGGCGGTAGGGCCCATCCCCCACCAGGGCCAGCCGGGCCTCCGGCAGGGCATCGAGCACGGGCCGGATCCGCTCGATTTGCTTTTCGGCCGACAGCCGGCCGATGTAGAGCAGCAATTTGTCGGTGTCGCTGTGGCCGTTGAGCAGCCGCTCCCGCATGGCCTGGGAACGCAGGGAGGGTCTGAACAGCTCCGTATCCACACCGCGCTGCCACAGGTCGGTGTTTTGGATGCCCTTTTCACTCAGTTCCAGCACCATCGCCGTTGAGGTGCAGAGGTTGAGCCGGGCCTGGTTGTGGGCGGCTTTGAGCAATTCCCACAGCAGGGGCTCGAGCATGCCCATGCCGTAGTGCTCCAGGTATTTGGGCAGGTGGGTGTGGTAGCTGGCCACCAGCGGGTAGGCCTTGGTTTTGGCCAGCCAGATGCCGCCCAGGCCCAGCACTGCCGGGTTGACCACGTGCACCAGGTCGGGTTGGAAGAGGTCGAGGGCTTCGGCCACCGCGGGCCGCGGCAGGGCCAGCTTGAGCTCGGGGTAGAGGGGCAGCGGCATGGCCGGCACCCCCACCACCTTGGCCCCCATGTAGCTGGCAGGCGCACCCTCCGGGCAGAAGATCAACACCTCGTCGCCGGCAGCCACCAGGTGCTGCACCGTCTTGGTCAGCCGGGTGACGATCCCGTCGACCTTGGGCAGGAAGGTTTCGGTGAAGAAGGCGATTTTCAAGGGTTCAGGTCCCGCCTCAGGCCATTTGAATCGCCTGGGCCTGGGTGCGGGTCCAGGCCGAGATGCAGGGGATGCGGCTGCGGTCGCAGCGGTCGGCCCAGCGGCGGGCCACATCCACCACCTCGGCCAGCAGGCCGTCATCGAGGGTGGTGGGGTTGAGGCCCAGCTCGATGAAGCAGCGGTTGTCCACGATCAGGTCGTTCTCAACGGCCTCGTTGCGGGGGTTGGGCAGGTAGTTGATCTCGGCGCCGGTGAGAGCCGCCACCTTGCGGGCCAGTTCGCCCACCTGGTGGCTCTCGGTCATCTGGTTGAAGATCTTGACGCGCTCGCCCCGGTCTGGGGGGTTTTCCAGGGCCAGTTGGACGCACTTGACCGAGTCGCGGATGTGGATGAAGGCGCGGGTCTGGCCGCCGGTGCCATGCACGGTGAGCGGATAGCCGATCGCCGCCTGCATCAGGAAGCGGTTGAGCACGGTGCCGTAGTCACCGTCGTAGTCGAAGCGGTTGGTGAGCCGCGGGTCCCGCTCGGTGGCCTCGGTGTTGGTGCCCCAGACGATGCCCTGGTGCAGGTCGGTGATGCGGACCCGGTCGTTTTTGTTGTAGTAGAGGAAGAGCAGCTGGTCGAGCGTCTTGGTCATGTGATAGACGCTGCCCGGACTGGCCGGGTGCAGGATCTCCTCCTCAAAGCGGCTGCCGTCGGGCTGGGGCACCTCCACCTTGAGGTAACCCTCGGGGATGGTGGCGCCGCGGTGGGAGCCGTAGCCGTAGACGCCCATCGTGCCCAGGTGGACGATGTGGATGTCGAGGCCGCTCTCCACGATCGCGGCGAGCAGGTTGTGGGTGCCGTTGACGTTGTTGTCGACCGTGTAGCGCTTGGTGGCGCTGCTCTTCATTGAGTAGGGCGCGGCCCGCTGCTCGGCGAAGTGCACCACCGCATCGGGGCGCTCCGCCAGCAGCAGATCCACCAGCCGCTGATACTCATGGGCCAGGTCGAGGTGCAGGAAGCGCATCGGCTTACCGCCCACCTGCTCCCAGGCCCGCAGCCGCTCACCCATGGTGGCGATTGGGGTGAGCGACTCCACCTCCAGATCGATGTCGATCTTTCGGCGGCTGAGGTTGTCGACGATGACCACCTCGTGGCCCGCATCCGCCAGGTTCACCGCGCAGGGCCAACCGCAGAAGCCGTCGCCACCCAGAACGAAGACCTTCATCCCAACCCCCATTCTGAAAAATCCCAGACCCCCGCAGGCCGAGCAGATGCTCCGCTGGGCAAGCTACTACAGGCGTTCGGCCCTGGACTTGCCAGGCCTGCTTCAGCTGCCCACCAGGCCGGTTCCCGGGGAGCTGGCCCTGGCCTCAGCTCGGATCGGCAGGCGTCCGGCATGGAAGGCGTTGCGTCCAGCTTCCGTAGCCAGGGCCATGGCCCTGGCCATCGCCACCGGATTGCCAGCCAGGGCGATGGCGCTGTTGATCAGCAGGGCATCGGCGCCCATTTCCATCGCCTGGGCGGCCTCGCTGGGCACGCCGATGCCGGCGTCAACCACCACTGGCACCCGGGCGTTTTCGATGATCAGGGCGATGTTGGCGGCGTTGCGAATGCCCTGGCCGGAACCGATCGGCGAGCCCAGCGGCATCACGGTGGCGCAGCCCACCTCCTCCAGCCGTTTGGCGAGCAGCGGATCGGCATTTATGTAGGGCAACACTGTGAAGCCTTCCTTCACCAATTGCTCGGCGGCCTCCAGGGTGCCGAAGGGATCGGGCAGCAGATGTTTGGTGTCGGGGATCACCTCCAGCTTCACGAAGGTGTTGTCCTCCTGGCCGGCGAGCTTGGCCAACTCCCTGCCCAGCCGGGCCACCCGCACGGCCTCCTCTGCAGTGGCGCAGCCGGCCGTATTGGGCAGCATCCAGATGCGGGTCCAGTCGATGGCCTCTATCAGGCCCCCATGGCCGGCAGCCTGGCTCTGGACCCGCCGCACCGCCACGGTGACGATTTCACAGGCACTGGCGCTAAGGCTGGCCTGCATCGCCTCGAGGCTGGGGTATTTGCCGGTGCCGGTCATCAGGCGGCTGCTGAAACGGCGGCCAGCAATCACCAGCGGGTCGCTGGGGGCAGGGGTGGGGGCGGCGGTGGTGACCACGGAGCAGGGCCGGAGCTTGGCAACGGTCCTAGCCTCCCACTAGCTGGTTCTTCCCACCGTGTTCCTGGCCATTCTTCGCCCGCTCCCCTGGCTTGCCGCTGCCCCCTTGGCCCTGCTGGCCCTGGTGGTCTCGCCGGCAGGGGCGTCTACCCCCTTGGCGGTTGGTTCCGTCGGAGCCGAAACCTTCGATCCCGTGGCCCGCGCCCAGGTGCTGGCCACCCAGATGGCCCGCACCTGGAGTGGCGGGTACCAATCCTTTGGCATCGGCCAGAGCGGCCCCAGCCAGAGCGTCCCGGCCGAGCTGCGGCTGGCCAGCGTGACGCCGATGGGGCAGATGATTGACCTGCGCGGAGAACTCACCCTCGGCGGAGTCACAACCCCGGTGCAGGGCAATCTGAACGCCGAGTCTGACCAGCTCGATCTGGTGATGCTCTGCCAGTGCGAGGTGGCGGGCCTGGAGATGGGTGGCGTCTTCACGGGGCTGGAGGGGCTGCGGCTATCCGGCTGGCAGTCTCCCCGGCTCACCAACCCCGGGGGCCGCTTGGATCTGAAGCCCCTGGGCTCCAGTCCAGCTGCTGGCGGGCTGTGAAGAGCTGGATTTAGGCGCTCTGGTCCAATCCGGCCTTACGGGCCAGCAATTTGAGCCGTTTGCGGGCGGTTTTGTTGCTGGCATCGAGGGCCATCACCTGCTCATAGGCCTCTTTGGCCTCCTCGAGTTTCAGTTGCTTCTCGAGGGCGTAGGCCAGGTTGTTGAGGGCAACCGGGTAGGCCGGTTTGGCGGCGAGCGCCAGGCGGTAGTGGCGGATGGCGCTCTTGTAGTTGTTCTGGGCGGCCAGGGCAAAGCCCAGGGCGTTTTCAATAACCGCCTGGGCTTCGGCGGGCTCCTTGGCGGCCTCGGCTTTTTTCAGGGCCTGCTTGAGCGATTCAGCGGCCTGGCCATAAAGGCGCTTGCGCAACTGCACCGAGCCCATCTCATAGAGGGTGGCTGCATCGGAGGGCTGGTTGCCATCCTTCTGCTCCAATTTGGCCAGGGTGACCTCATCGGCGCGCACCCGCCAGAGCTGGCGCCCAACCACTACGGCGGCCACGCCCAGAAGAACGATCAGCCCAATCAGGTAGGTCTGCGGAAGGAGGGCGTCCAAGGGGACCTACCAGGGGATTTTAAGTTTGGGCGGCACCCACCACGCTGCTGAAGCTGGCCGGGTCAACCACGGCCAGCTGGGCCAGCATCTTGCGGTTCAGGCGCACGTCAGCTCTCTTCAGGCCACCGAGCAGACGGCTGTAGCTGAGGCCGTTGAGGCGGGCCGCGGCGTTGATCCGGGCGATCCAGAGGCGGCGGAAGTCGCGCTTGCGGCGACGGCGATCCCGATAGGCATTGCACAGCGCCTTCATCACCCGCTGGTTGGCGGTGCGGAAGAGGGAGCCGTTGCCACCGCGGAAGCCCCGGGCTAGGCGCAGAACTTTGTTACGGCGTTTGCGGGCAACGTTGCCCCTCTTGACGCGTGACATGGCGGTGAATCAGGGGTGAATCAGGAAAGAAAAAGTAAAGAGTTGGGGCCAAAACCCCGTCAGGCGTAGGGGAGCATGGCGCTGACGTTGTCCGCATCACGCTCGTCAACCAGTGCCATAGTGCCCAGGTAACGCTTGCGTTTCGGGCTCTTGTGGTCGAGCAGGTGGCTGCGGAAGGCCCGGCGACGCATGAACTTGCCGGTGCCGGTGGCCTTGAACCGCTTGGCGGCCGCTTTGCGGGTCTTGAGCTTCGGCATGTCTCGCGTCGCGGCGGGCACAAAGAAGCAGAGTACGACGTGGCCCCACCCTCCTCCAAGCCACCCGCCTGCTGCGATGTTCCGGTTCCCCATCCCCCCGGCCCCACCAGTGCTGCAAGCAGGGATCTGGGCCAGTGCGCTGTTGTTGAGCGGGGGATGTAATGCGGCATCCCTGAAGGCGGCAGCCCTGCATTGGCAGGTGCCGCCGCCGCCGGCCGTCTCCGCCGCTGCGCCCGTGCTCTGGGTTGCCCTGGCGGCCCAGCTCCAGTCGCCCACACCCCTGCGGCTGCGCAGTGCCACAGGCAACCTGCGGCTGGAGACCTCCAGGGGCGAGCGGTTTGCCGCCCCGGAGTTCCTGCTCCAGTGGCGTTCAGTTCCCCTGGCCGAACCCCTCACCCTGCGGCGCCAGGTGTGGGGCCCCTTCGCCAGCTACGAAAGTGCCGAGGAGGCTACCGCCCGCTGGCGCCAGGCCGGGGCGGAGGTGGTGATTGCCCATCCGGCCGAGTGGGAGGTGTGGGCCGCGCTGGAGGCGCCGGTTCCGCCGGGGGTGACGCCGCGGCGGCTGGAGCAGGTCCAGCGCCAGCGCCTGGCATTGGAATTACGCCGGCCCGGTGGGGACGCCGTGCTGCTCGAGGGCCCCCTGCGGCTGGAGGCGCCCGGCGGGTTGCGCTGGCAGGGAGGGGTGTTCGCCGGGCCCTTCCGGCTGCAGGGCGATGCCTACGGCAGCTGGACCCTGGTGGAGGAGGTGCCCCTGGAGCGCTATCTGCTGGGCGTGGTGCCCCATGAGATCGGTGCAGGGGCCCCGCCGGCCGCCCTTGCGGCCCAGGCGGTGCTGGCCCGCACCTGGGCCCTGCGCAACCAGGGGCGCTTTGCGGTGGATGGCTACCACCTCTGCGCCGACACCCAGTGCCAGGTGTATGCCGATCCGCGCCTGGCGGGGCCGGCGGTGCGCCGGGCTATCGGGGTGACCCGCCACCAGGTGTTGGCCTGGCAGGGGGCGCCGATTCATGGGGTGTATCACGCCACAAATGGGGGCATTTCGGCCGGTTTCGAGGAGGTGTGGAATGGCTCCGCCCTCCCCTACCTGCGGCCCTGGGTGGATGGCCCCGGGGCGATCCAGGCCAAGGTGACCCTGCCCCTGGAGCCGGCCGGGGTGGCGGCGGCCCTGGCAGCCACCTCCCGGGCCTATGGCTTCGATCACCCCCGCTTCCGCTGGACCCGCCTGCTGGATGGGGCCCAGATCCAGCGGGCCCTGGCCAAGACGGCCCCCCAGCTCGGCACCCCAACCCGTTTGACCGTGCTGGAGCGGGGCCCCAGTGGCCGGGTGCTGGCCCTGGCCATCGACGCCAGGGGCCCGGCCGGAGAGCCCCAAAGCGTCGTGCTGAGGCGCGATGCCATCCGCCGCAATCTGCGCCAGTTGCCCAGCACCCTGTTTGTTCTGCGTCCGGAAGGTTCGGGTCGCTGGCGATTTGATGGGGGCGGTTTTGGCCACGGCGCCGGGTTGTCCCAGGCGGGCGCCATCGATCTGGCCCGCAGGGGCTGGAGCCTGGCGCAAATCCTTGGGCACTACTACCCAGGCACCAGTCTGGAGCCCCTGGTCGCCCTGCCCAGGGACCCAGGGTCTGCGGCCGGTTCCCCCTAGGATCCACCTACTTCTGGGATCGCCATGGCTGCGGGTGGCAGTTCCACCGATCACCGTCGTGGCAAGTCGGGGCTGTTCCTGGTCGCCTGTGGCGGGGCCGGGCTTGCTCCCCACTGGCTGCCTGAACCCCTGCGGTTGATCCCAGCCCTCATCCTGGCCGTGGTGCTGGGTGGCTACAGCCTCCGCACCCTGCTGCTGCAGGCCTTCCGCCCCTACCTCTCCCCCCCGGCCTCGGGCTTGCCTCCCGCCCCGATGCCGGCGGTGGATGTGGTGGTGGCGGCCCGCGATGAACAGGCCGTGATCGGCAGGCTGGTGGAGCGCATTGCCCAGCTGAGCTACCCGCAAGGGCAGCTTCGGCTTTGGGTGATTGACGACGCCAGCAGCGACCGCACCCCCCAGCTGCTGGCCGAGCTTCAGCAGCGGTATCCCTTTCTGCAGGTGTTGCGGCGGGAAGCCGATGCCGGCGGCGGCAAGTCGGGGGCCCTCAACCTGGTGCTGCAGCAGTTGCAGGGCCGCTGGATGTTTGTGCTCGATGCCGATGCCGATCTCCAGAGCGACACCCTGGAGCGGCTGATCCCATTTGCTGAAACAGGCGGCTGGTCGGCCGTCCAGCTGCGCAAGGCCGAGGTGAATGCCAGTGTCAACTGGCTCACCCGGGCCCAGGCCATGGAGATGGCCCTCGATGCGGTGATCCAGCAGGGCCGGTTGGCGGCAGGTGGGATCGTGGAACTGCGGGGCAACGGCCAGCTGCTGCGCCGCGATGCCCTGCTCAGGAGTGGGGGCTTCAACGAGGCGACGGTCACCGATGACCTGGATCTCAGTTTCCGCTTGCTGCTTGAGGGCGAGCCGATCGGGCTGCTCTGGGATCCGCCCGTGCAGGAGGAGGCGGTGCTCGGCCTGGCTGCCCTCTGGCGCCAGCGCCAGCGCTGGGCCGAAGGGGGCCTGCAACGATTTTTCGACTACCTCCCGGGCCTGCTTTCGGAGCGGCTCAGTGGGGTTCAAAAGCTCGAGTTGGTTTGCTTTTTTCTGCTCCAGTACGGCCTGCCGGTGGTGGCGATCGCCGACCTCTTCGGTGCGGCGATCACCCGCACCCCGCCCACCCTCTGGCCCCTCTCCTTTGTGGCCTTCGGGCTCTCCGGTGGCGCGATCATGGCCGGCTGTAGCCGACCCCGGGAAGGCCCGGCCCTGCCGGCGATGAATCCCTGGAACCTGGCCCTAGGCATTGCCTATATGGGCCATTGGTTTGTGGTGATTCCCTGGACCAGCCTGCGCATGGCCCTGAGGCCCAAGACCCTGGTGTGGGCCAAGACCATGCACCTCGGGGAAGAGGATGAGCCTGCGCTTGAGGATCCGGCGGCGGCCTGATTTTCCCGGCCTGATCTCCAAGCCCTGATTCTCAAGCAGCGGCGTCGTCTGGGCCTATCCCTTCGAGGGGCCCATCGAGATCAACCACTTCGCCGTTGAAAAACTCGGCCAAGCGCCGGGCTTTCTCATCGAGGGGCGCCATGGGGGGTGGGGGTTTGTTGGCCGGATTCAGCTCCGCAGCCGGTTGTGGTTGTGCTGCCTGGACGGGAGGCTTGCTCTGGACGGGGCTCTGGACTGGAGCCTGAACGGGGTTAGCAGCAGGTTGGGGCGCTCGGGGGCCGGGGGCTGGCGGCGGTGAATGGGCGCCACCCCCCTCCAGCAAGAGCTGGCGCGGGCTGCCCAGGGCATTGGTGACGGCCGTTTCCAGCAGGGGTAGACGGCTCTGCACCATGGCCATCCAGTTACCGGCCACCTGCACCACGGCTCGACGCTCATCCAGCCGCACCAGTTGGGCCTGCTGGGAGAGCAGCATGCGGGTGGAGGGCAGCTCCAGGCCCGCCAGGATCTGTTGCCAAAGCTCGGCAAGGTTTGGCGACCCAGCGGTCGCTGTGGCTTGGGGTATCGGGTCTGGTTGGGGCGCTGGGTCTGGTTGGACTGGGGTTTGGGGAAGGGGCGCTGGCTGGGGGGTCGGAGCGGGCTGGACCGGCGCTGGGCTCATCGCAGCGGGTTTGGCCGGGGCGAGAACCACCGCTTCGGCCAGCAGGCCCAGCAACAGCACCTCCAGCCAGAGGCGTGGGTTGACGCTGTGGCGCAGCTGCTGCTCGCTGCCCTTGAGCTGGGCCTGCCACTGCAGCAGCCGGGCCTTGCCGATGGTCCGGGCCAGCTCGGGAAGTTCGCCGCGAAATTGGGCTGAGACGCCGGTGAGCTCGAGCCGGTCGGGGGCGGCGCCTGCCAGCACCAGATCCCGCAGCAAGCTCACCAACCCCTGCAGCACGGCGCCGGGTTCCCGGCCCCGTTCCAGCAGCTCCCGGCAGCCCTCCAACAGCCCCAGGGGCTCGGCCCCGGCCAGGGCCCGGGCCAGGGCCAGCAGTTCCTGCTCCGGCACGGCTCCCAGCAGCTCCCACACGGCCGTGGCCTCGATTGGAGCTGGCAGCAGGCTGAGCTGGTCCAGCAGGCTCTCGGCGTCGCGCAGGCCCCCCTGGGCCCGCTGGGCCACCACGTGCAGGGCCTCGGGGGTGATGCCGATCGACTCGCGCTCGGCGATCCAGCCCAGGTGCTGTTCGAGGGCCTGCAGGGGAATGCGGCGGAAATCAAAGCGCTGGCAGCGGCTCAGGATCGTGGCCAGCACCCGTTGGGGGTCGGTGGTAGCCAGCACGAACACCACCCGTGGCGGCGGCTCCTCCAGCGTCTTGAGCAGGGCATTGAAGGCGGCGGTGGAGAGCATGTGGCACTCGTCCACCACGTAGACCTTCCAGCGGGCCTGCACCGGGGCGAAGCGGGAGCGCTCAATCAGCTCGCGGATGTTGTCGACGCCGGTGTTGGAGGCGGCGTCGATTTCGATCACATCGAGGGCAGCACCGGCGGCAATGGAGGTGCACAGCTCACAGACGCCGCAGGGGTCAGGGGTGGGTGCCTCGCTGCCGATGCAGTTGAGCGAGCGGGCCAGGATGCGGGCGCTGGAGGTTTTGCCGGTGCCGCGGGGGCCGCAGAACAGGTAGGCCGGCGCGATCCGGCCGGTGAGCAGGGCGTTGGTCAGGGTGGCGGCGATCGCCTCCTGCCCCACCAGCTCCTTGAAGCGCTGGGGCCGGTACTTGTGGTGGAGGGGCTGGTAGCTGGACATCGCTGCTCGAGGTTACCGGTCCTCCCCCGGTTCGAACTGGCGCCGCAGCCGCTCTTCCAGTTCTTCGACCTCCGCCAGCTGGTCGGCCAGCCTCTGGGCCGCAAGCCGCAGGGCGGCGAAGCGTTCCTCGCCCCAGCGCGCCTCCGCCTTGGCCAGCTCGGCTTCGAGCTTTTCCTGCAGGCTGAGCCGCAGCTGGTCGAGCTGGGCCAGGCTGCGCAGGGCGAGCTCCTTGCCCTTCTCCAAGTGGTTGTTCTGGCGCAGCAGCAGTCGGGCGCCGCTGAGCAGGGTGGTTGGCAGCCAGCTCTCAACCTGGGCGCTGCGGTGCCGGCCGGTTTTGCACCAGTGGGCGAAGTGCTCGCAGTTGTTGAAGAGCAGGTTGTAGTTCTGCTCGCCCAGCCGTCCCATGGCGCGCCTGAGGGTGACGCCAACTGGGGAGCAGCTGCCCGCCGGGTAGGGCACCTCACACACGGGTTCACCGCGGCTGAACTCCGCCAGGGGGCTGCGCAGGATTTCGCGGCCCTCGAGGTAATGGGCCACGCTGCCGTCGCCCAGGTCGATGCCGTGGTGCAGAAACAGACCGTGCTGACGGGGAACCTGCAGGTGGGCGGCGGCGGGCATTGGCGAGGAGGGCAGCAGCCTGACGCGAGAGCCTGGGCTCAGGCGCTGGCCTGCTGGGGGGCTTCCTCAATGGTGCCGGCGCTGAGGGACACCACCTTGGCCTGGCTGCGCTGCTCCACCAACTGGCGGGTCACGGTGAACCTCTTGATGTCCGTGCGGGAGGGCAGGTCGTACATCAGATCCAGCATCAACTCCTCCACGATCCCCCGCAGGGCCCTGGCGCCCGTCTTGCGGCGGTTGGCCTCGATGGCGATGGCTGCGACGGCTCCGGGTTCGAAATCGAGCTCGACGTTGTCCATGCCCAGCAGGGTCTGGAACTGCTTGATCAGGGCATCGCGGGGTTCGGTGAGGATGGCTTCGAGGGCGATGTTGTCGAGCGGCTCCAGCACCGCGTTCACCGGCAGGCGACCGATGAATTCCGGGATCAGCCCGTAGCGCACCAGGTCTTCCGGTTGGAGGTGGCGCAGCACCTCGGCCGCATGGCGATCCTTATTGATGCGTGGCCGGCTGCTGCCATCGGCGCTGAGGAAGCCGATCGAGTTGCGACCCATCCGCTTCTGCACCAGGTCTTCAAGACCCACAAAGGCGCCGCCGCAGATGAACAGGATCTGGCTGGTGTCGATCTGGATGCAGTCCTGATGGGGGTGCTTGCGGCCACCCTGGGGCGGCACGTTGGCCACGGTGCCTTCGAGCATCTTCAGTAGGGCCTGCTGCACCCCTTCCCCGGACACGTCGCGGGTGATCGAGGGGTTTTCGCTCTTGCGGGCGATCTTGTCGATTTCGTCGATGTAAATGATGCCGCGCTGGGCCTGCTCCACATCCAGATCGGCCTTCTGGAGCAGCCGCAGCAGGATGTTTTCCACGTCTTCACCGACGTAGCCGGCCTCGGTGAGGCTGGTGGCATCGGCCACCGCAAAGGGCACCGCGAGCATTTCGGCCAGGGTCTGGGCCAGCAGGGTCTTGCCACAGCCGGTGGGGCCGATCAGCAGGATGTTGCTCTTGTGCAGGCGGGTGGCGGTCTGGTCCGTTTCGCCCTTGCCATCCCCCTGCCAGGCCAGGCGTTTGTAGTGGTTGTAAACGGCTACTGACAGACTCTTTTTGGCCTCTTCCTGGCCCACCACCTGGCTGTCGAGGAAGGCCTTGATCTCCTGGGGCTTGGGCACCTCGGCCAGGGTGGGGGCAGGCTTGGAAATTTTTTTGGTCGCAGGCTTGCTGCGGCCGGTTTCCGGGGTGTGGCGGGCACCGCTGACGGATTGGCCATCAACCAGCTCCTCATCCAGGATCTCATTGCAGAGATCGATGCATTCGTCGCAGATGTAGACACCAGGACCGGCAATAAGTTTGCGGACCTGGTCCTGCGATTTGCCGCAGAACGAGCACTTGAGGTGGGCGTCAAACTTTGGCATTGGCAGGGATGTCCTAGGTCCAGGATCGACCTTGGAACAGGGTTCCTCAGCCAATCTTTCAGGGTTAAGTCGGGGCCTTGACCGCGTTGGAGTCGGTCACAACCTGATCGATCAGGCCGTATTCAACCGCCTCAACAGGTGAAAGGAAATAGTCGCGATCAGTGTCTTCTGTGATCTTCTCGAGGGGCTGGCCAGTGTGCTCCGCCATCAGGCGGTTGAGGGTGTCCTTTAGGTAAAGGATTTCCTTGGCCTGAATTTCGATGTCCACCGCCTGACCTTGGGCTCCGCCCAGGGGCTGGTGGATCATGATCCGGGCACTGGGCAGGGCCAGCCGTTTGCCCTTGGTGCCCCCCGAGAGCAGGAAGGCGCCCATCGAGGCGGCCAGGCCGTAGCAGATGGTCACCACATCGGGGGAAACCTGCTGCATGGTGTCGTAGATCGCCAGACCGGCGGTCACCGAGCCACCCGGGGAGTTCACGTAGATCTGGATGTCCTTCTGGGGATCTTCCGCTTCTAGGAAAAGCAGCTGGGCCACTAGGGAATCGGCCACCTGGTCGTCGATGCCGGTGCCCAGGAAGATGATCCGCTCGCGCAGCAGCCGCGAATAGATGTCAAAGGCGCGATCGCCTTTGCCTGACTGCTCCACCACGGTGGGCAGCACCCCCGGCGAGCCACTGGGGCCCCAGTGGCTGTGAACTGGATGGGGAATGGTGGCGTCGATCACGCGCGGTTAAGGCTCCTGCAAGCAATCTATGGGCTCTGCAGCAGCGGCTGGGATCAATCCTCCTGCTCGGTTGACTTGGCTTTGGCTTTGGTTTCGGCCTTGGCTTTGGTCTTGGCTTTGGCCTTGGGCTTGTCGGTCGTCTCCGCTGGCTCTTCCTCGGCGGCGGGGGCCTTCTCGCTGATCGTGCTGTTGGCTTCGAGCCACTCGAGCAGCTTGTCGCGCAGCAGGTCTTCGGCGACGGCTAGCCGCAGCCGTTCCGGGTCAATGTTGGCCTGGTCGCTGAGGCCTTGGCTGATCTCCTCCAACTTGGCTTCGAGATCGCCGGCCTCCAACTCGATCTGCTCCGCAGTGGCGAGGGCCTTGAGGGCCAGGCTGCGGCGCAGGCGCTCCTCGGCCTCGGGGCGGGAGGTGTCCATCAGGCTGCGCACCAGATCGGGGGTGAACAGCTTCTTGACGTCCATGCCCTGCTGGGCGATCTGGCCGGCGGTCTGCTCCAACAGGTTGCGAATTTCCTGCTGCACCAGCGTTTCGGGTAGCTCCACCTCGAGCTCCGCCACTAGGGCGGCGAGCAGGGCGTCGTGGCGACTGGCCTTGGCCCGGCGCTCGGCATCGTCTTTGAGGCGGATTTCCAGGTCTACCCGCAGTTCTGCCAGGGTGGCCTTGTCGCTGGCCTGCTGGGCGAAGGCGTCATCGAGGGCCGGCAGCTCGCGGCACTTGAGATCCTTCAAACCGATTTCAAAACGGGCCTGGCGGCCGGCGGCCTCCTCCTGCTGGTAGCTGTCGGGGAAGCGGCACTCGATGGTTTTTTCGTCGCCGATGGCCATGCCGATCACGCCCTCCACGAAGCCCGGGATCATGCGGCCCTCCTCCAGTTCCACCTCCATGGCATCGCTGTTGCCACCACTGATCGGCTCGCCGCTATCGAGGTAGGTGCCGTTGAAACTGACCACCGCCACATCGCCGCTGGCGGCAGGCCTGCCCTCCACGGGCACCAGGGTGGCCAGCTGCTTGCGGGATTGGTCGATCAGTTCGTCGATGCGGGCGGGGTCGTAGCTGATCGTTTCGGCTTCAGCCTTGAGGCCCTTTGTGGCCTTGAGGGTGGGGGTGGGCTCGACGTCCAGTTCGAGGGTGATGGTGAGGGCACTGCCGGGCTCAAAGCGCGCCAGGACGGCCTCAAACCCTTCACTCAGCTCCGGCCGACCGATCGCCGCCAGGGGTTCCTGCTCGAGGGCGTCGCGACAGGCCGCTTCCACCAGGTCTTCCAGGGCGGTGGCGCGGATGCGCAGGGGGCCAATCTGCTGCAGCAGCACCGGGCGGGGCACCTTGCCCTTGCGGAAGCCGGGCAGCTTGATGCTGCGGCTGAGCTTCTCCACGGCGGCGTCGTAGCTGGCCTGGCTGCGGTCGGCGGGGATGGCCACCTCCAGGGCCATCCGGCTGCCCGGGCGGGGGCTGGCTTTGACGGACAGGCTGGCAACTGGGGCGGCGGCAGAGCTCATGGAAAGTCGATGCAGGGCCGGATCCTAGAAAGCGGCCGTTCCGAGCCCCGTAGGCCTATTGTTCGAGAGGCGCAGAAGAAGGAAATAGTTCGGTTCAGCCCATCTGCAGGGTTGGGATTTGATCCCAGCTCCTCGCTTTGCGGCAGCATCCCGCCCCCCTGTATGCCCCGATCCGGGCCTCTCCACGTCAATCCCGGATAAACCAGCAGCTTTCGATCCCGTTCCCGTCCCCTTGACCGCCGTCCAGACCAGCATTTCCCCCAGCTCTGTGTGCCTGCCCAACCGCCCCCTTCGGGTGGCCGTTCTGGGGGCCAGTGGAGCGGTGGGCCAGGAGTTGCTCCAGCTGCTCGAGCAGCGCCGTTTTCCGGTGGCCGAGCTGCTGCCCCTGGCCTCGCCCCGCTCCGCCGGCCAGAGCCTGGGCTGGCAGGGTCGTGCGCTCACCATCCAACCCGTGGAGGCCTCGGCCTTCGAGGGCGTCGATCTGGTGCTGGCCTCGGCCGGTGGCTCGGTGTCGCGCCAGTGGGCGCCGCTGGCGGCTGCGGCTGGTGCCCTGGTAATCGACAACTCCAGTGCCTTCCGCATGGATCCGGCGGTGCCGCTGGTGGTGCCGGAGGTGAACCCCGAGGCGGCCTTCAGCCACCGGGGCATCATCGCCAACCCCAACTGCACGACGATCCTGCTCAGCCTGGCCCTGGCCCCCCTCCATGCCCGCCGGCCGATCAGGCGGGTGGTGGTGAGCACCTATCAGAGCGCCAGCGGCGCCGGCGCCCGGGCCATGGAGGAGCTGCGCAGCCTCAGCCGCACGGTGCTCGATGGGGGCGAGCCCGTCAGTGAGGTGCTGCCCCACTCCCTGGCCTTCAACCTCTTTCTGCACAACTCGCCGCTGCAGCCCAATGGCTACTGCGAGGAGGAGCTCAAGATGCTGCACGAAACGCGCAAGATCATGGGCACGCCGGAGTTGCGGCTCTCGGCCACCTGTGTGCGGGTGCCGGTGCTGCGGGCCCACTCCGAAGCCGTCAACATTGAGTTTCACGAGCCCTTCCCGGTAGAGGAGGCCCGGGCCCTGCTGGCAGCTGCCCCCGGCGTCGAGTTGCTGGACGACTTCGATGCCAATCGCTTCCCGATGCCTACGGATGTGACCGGTCGCGATCCGGTGGCGGTGGGACGGATTCGCCAGGATCTCAGTGAGCCCAATGCCCTGGAGCTCTGGCTGTGTGGGGACCAGATCCGCAAGGGTGCGGCCCTCAATGCCATCCAGATCGCTGAACTGCTGATCGAAGCTCCAGGGGCCCAGGCCGGGGGTGGCTTTTGAAAGCGATCCAGACCCCAGCTCCCCCCTTCGGGCGTTTACTCACCGCGATGGTGACCCCATTCAGCGCCGACGGGGCGCTGGATCTCCCCCTGGCGGCCCGCCTGGCGGCCCACCTGGTGAACCAGGGCTCCGATGGGCTGGTGGTGTGCGGCACCACCGGCGAATCCCCCACCCTCAGTTGGGCCGAGCAGCATGCCCTGTTTGCCACGGTCAAAGGGGCCCTGGCGGGCCGGGCCAAACTGATCGCCGGCAGCGGCAGCAACTGCACCGCCGAGGCTGTGGAGGCCACCCGCGAGGCGGCTGCCCTCGGCGCCGATGGGGCCCTGGTGGTGGTGCCCTACTACAACAAGCCCCCGCAGGAAGGCCTCGAAGCCCATTTCCGGGCCGTGGCAGCGGCCGCCCCAGAGCTGCCCTTGATGCTCTACAACATCCCGGGCCGCACCGGCACCAGCCTGGAGGCAGCCACCGTGGCGCGCTTGCTTGACTGCCCCAATGTGGTGAGCTTCAAGGCCGCCAGTGGCAGCACCGAGGAGGTGAGTGCCCTGCGGGCCAGCTGTGGCGACCGCCTCGCCATCTACTGCGGCGACGATGCCCTCACCCTGCCGATGCTGGCCGTGGGGGCCGTGGGTGTGGTGAGTGTGGCCAGCCACCTGGCCGGACCCCAGATCAGCGCCCTGATCCGGGCCTTTTTCGAGGGCGATCAGGCTCGGGCCCGGGCCTTGCACGAGCAGTTGCTGCCGCTGTGCAAGGCCCTCTTCTGCACCACCAATCCCATCCCCGTCAAAGCAGCTCTGGAGCTTTGCGGCTGGCCGGTGGGTGCCCCCCGTCTTCCCCTTCTTTCCGCCAACGCCGCCGTGCGCCAACGCCTCTCCGAAACCCTGGCTGCCCTGCGTCCTACATGACGCCAAGGCTTGAGACCAGCTTTATTTAGATTAATTCTATTCAGATTAATTCTATTCAGATTAATTTAATTTAGACTAGACTAGTTTAGTTTAATTATTTCCAACAGTTAATCCTCTTTTCGTATGACAAGCTCCAACGGCACCACCCAGCTCAATCGCAACCAGGTAAACAGCAACCAGGTAAATAGCAACCAGGCTGGCGCCAAGAAGGCACACCTGCGGGTAATACCCCTGGGCGGCTTGCACGAGATCGGCAAGAACACCTGCGTGTTCGAGTACGGCGACGACATCATGCTGGTGGATGCCGGATTGGCCTTCCCCAGTGATGGCATGCATGGCGTCAATGTGGTGATGCCGGATACCAGCTATCTCAAGGAAAACCAGAAGCGGATTCGCGGCATGATCGTGACCCATGGTCACGAAGATCACATCGGTGGCATTGCCCACCACCTCAAAAATTTCAGCATCCCCGTGATTCATGGGCCGCGCCTGGCGCTGGCCATGCTCACCGGCAAGATGGAGGAGGCCGGGGTGATGGATCGCACCATCCTCCAAACCGTTGCACCCCGCGATGTGGTGAAGGTGGGCCAACACTTTTCAGTGGAGTTCATCCGTAACACCCACTCGATGGCCGACAGCTTCTCGCTGGCCATCACCACTCCTGTGGGCACGGTGATCTTCACCGGTGACTTCAAATTTGACCACACGCCGGTGGATGGCGAGACCTTCGACATGGCTCGTCTGGCCCACTACGGCGACCAGGGTGTGCTGTGCCTATTCAGTGACTCCACCAATGCCGAAGTGCCGGGCTTCTGCCCGCCTGAGCGCTCGGTGTTCCCCTGTCTGGATCGTCACATTTCCCAGGCAGAAGGTCGGGTGATCATCACAACTTTTGCCAGCTCGATTCACCGGGTGTCGATGATCCTGGAGCTGGCGCTCAAGACTGGCCGCAAGGTGGGTCTGCTGGGTCGCTCCATGCTCAATGTGATCGCCAAGGCGCGGGAGTTGGGCTATATGCGCGCCCCCGATGACCTGTTCGTGCCGATCAAGCAAATTCGCGACCTGCCCGATCGGGAAACCCTGCTGCTGATGACCGGCAGCCAGGGTGAGCCCCTAGCTGCCCTCAGCCGCATCTCCCGCGGTGATCACCCCCAGGTGCAGGTAAAGAGCACCGACACGATCATCTTCTCGGCCAGCCCGATTCCGGGGAACACCATTTCGGTGGTCAACACCATCGACCGGCTGATGATGCTGGGCGCGAAGGTGGTTTACGGCAAGGGCGAGGGTATTCACGTTTCCGGCCACGGTTTCCAGGAAGATCAGAAACTGATGCTGGCCCTCACCAAGCCCAAATATTTCGTGCCAGTGCACGGTGAGCACCGCATGCTCATTGCCCACAGCAAAACGGCCCAGTCGATGGGCGTGCCGGCCGACAACATCTTGATCATCGACAACGGTGATGTGGTCGAGCTCAGCCCCGACTCCATCCGCACCGGAGATCCGGTGAAGGCCGGCATTGAATTGCTCGATGCCTCCCGCAACGGCATCGTCGATGCCCGCGTGCTCAAGGAGCGCCAGCAGCTCGCCGAGGATGGGGTGATCACCCTGCTGGCGGTGATCAGCACCGACGGGGTGATGGCGGCCCCGCCCAGGGTCAACATCCGGGGGGTGGTCACCGCCGCCGACGCCCGCAAGCTGTCGATGTGGGCGGAGCGGGAAATCGGTTGGGTGCTCGAGAACCGCTGGAGCCAGCTCTGCCGCAACACCGGCGGCAAGGCCCCGGATGTCGATTGGGTGGGCGTGCAGCGCGAGGTGGAGGTGGGCCTGCAGCGCCGCCTGCGCCGCGAGTTGCAGGTGGAGCCCCTGATTATCTGCCTGGTGCAACCCGCCCCCGCCGGCACGCCGGCCTACAAGGGCCGCTCGGAGGGGGAGAGCGACAGCCGTCCGGCGCCCCGGGGCCGGGGTGGCCGTGATTCTGGGGGCCGCGCTTCGGCGCCCCAGCGCCAGCTGGCGACCGTCGGTGCTCCCAGTGCTACTGCCACTGCCACTCCCAGCGCTGCTGCAGTAGCGGTTGCAGTCGCCGCCCCCGCTCAGGTTTCCGCTCCAGCGCCAGCAAACCTTGAGCCGGAACCCGCCGGCCGCACCAGGCGCCGCCGCTCCGCAGCGGTGGGCTGAGGCCCGGCTTGACTTGGCAGCGGAGCGGACTCAGCGGATAACGACCCGCAACAGCCCCTTGGAGAGCTCGGCGATCTCCTCGGGGCTGGGTTTGGCAGCCAGGGGCAAGATGGCGAGGTCTACCGGCTCGGCAGTTCTGGGATTGGCTTGGGCCAGCTCGATCAGTTCGGGTTCCTCAATAACCTCCACTTCTGTTAGCCCCACCTCTGATCGCCCCAGCTCAGTTAGCCCCACCTCGCCCAGTTGCTCCATCCAGGGGGTGGCAGCCGTGCCAGCGGAGACAGCCGTAGCAGTTGTAGCAGCCGTTGCCGCCGGGGATTGGTCAGGTATGACCTCGGCTGGCGCAACGGCGATGTCGGCCAGGTTGATGCATTGCTTCAGGCCCTGTTCGGCGATTTCCCGCAGCATCGTCTCCTCGCTGGCAGCCAGCACCCGGCTGTAAAAACCAGTGGCCGTCTGGGCATCCTGGTAGCCGTAGCAATAGGTGTGACCCAGCAACAGCTGCAGGCGCTGGCGCAGGGGATGGCTGGGGTCGTCGGGCAGTTCCACCAGCAGGGCCTCGCTGAGGCTGGCCACGTCGTCCCATTGGCGCTCGTTGTAGAAGCCTTCAATGGCCTCGTAGCGCTGTTGCAGGGATTCCGGCGAGGCGGTCACTGGGGAGGGTCGGGCTGGAGCCACAGTGTGCGCTGATCCCAGTGCAGCTGCCAACCGGCGCCCAGATCGGCCCGGCCCGGGGGCTGGCCGGCCTGCAGCCGCGACAGCAGCTGCTCGAGGGGCCGGGCTGCCAGCACCTGCTGGATCTGGCACTCCAACCAGCGGTGCAGCAGTTCCCCCTGGTTGGCCGGCGCCAGCGCCACCAGCCCTAAGCGCTCGAGGGCGGCCGCGGCTCCAGGCCCCCTGGCGCTGTTGAGGTTTTGCAGGGCCAGATCCACCATTTCGGTGCGGCATTCCAGTTCGCTGACCAGTCGTTCGGCCTGGGCGCCGATCCGCTGGGCAGCGCCGGGGTGGAGAGCTTCGAGCACCGGCAGCACCTCGGCCCGGATTCGATTGCGGCTGTAGCGGAGGTCGTGGTTGGCCGGGTCGTGCCACACCGGCAGCTCCAGTTGGCGGCAGAGGCGGGCGGTGTCGCTGCGGGAAAAGGTCAGCAGCGGCCTGCTCAGCTCGATGCTGCTGGAGTTGCGGGATTCGTCGGGGCCCTTGGCCAGGGGCCGTTGGCTGCGCAGGCTGGCCAGGCCGCGCCGGTGGCTGCCGCGGGCTAGGTGCAGCAGCAAGGTTTCGGCCCGGTCGCTGGCGGTGTGGCCGGTCACTACGTGACTGGCCCCGAGGGCCCGGGCCCGGGCCTCCAGCTGGCCATAGCGCCAGTGGCGGGCCATGGCTTCGCTGGGCGGCCCCCCTTCGCTGGGCGGCCCCCCTTCGCCGCAGCGGTCAACCACCAGGCTCAGGCCCTGCTGCAGGCACCAGGCTGCAAGTTCCTCGGCCTGGCGGGCCGATTCGGCCCGCCAGCCGTGGTCGCCGTGCCAGAGCAGCAGCGACCAGTGGTGCAGCCGGCGCAGGTCGAGCAGCAGGGCCAGCAGGGCCATCGAGTCCTGGCCGCCGGACACCGCCAGCAGCAGGGGCGCCCCCGCCGGCAGCAGGCCGGGGTGGCGCAGCAGGTGCCGGTGCAGCCGCAGGTGGTCGGGGCTCCAGCGCTGGTTGGGGTGGGCGGGATGCAGCGTCGTAGGGGCTCCGGATGGGAGAATCACCCCACCATTTCAAAGCCAAGGGCCCATGCCTGCGATGTCGCGCTTCGAACAGCTGCCCGTTGCCCTGCAGGCCGCCCTGGCGGAGCGACGCTTGCTGAAGGTGATCGCCGGACTCACCAACTTCGATTCGGCCGCGGTGGAGCGGATCAGTCGCGCCGCTGGCCAGGGGGGGGCCGATCTGGTGGATGTGGCCTGTGATCCGGCCCTGGTGAAGCTGGCGGCCGGGGCCAGTGGGCTGCCGATCTGCGTCAGCGCTGTGGATCCCGAGCTGTTTCCCGCTGCCGTGGCCGCCGGGGCCGCCATGGTCGAGATCGGCAACTACGACGCCTTCTATCCCCAGGGCCGCATTTTCGACGCTGCCGAGGTGCTCGAGCTCACCCGCCGCAGCCGCGCCCTGCTGGCTGGGGTGGTGCTGAGTGTCACCGTGCCCCACGTGCTGCCCCTCGACCAGCAGGAGCAGTTGGCGGTTGAGTTGGTGGCCGCCGGCGCCGACATCATCCAGACCGAGGGGGGCACCAGCGCCAGGCCCTTCAGTGCCGGCAGCCTGGGTCTGATCGAGAAGGCCGCCCCCACCCTCGCCGCGGCCCACGCCATCAGCCGCGCCCTGGCTGCCAGCCCTTCCCAGACCAGCCCATTCCAGACTCCCGTGCTCTGCGCATCCGGTCTGTCGGCCGTCACCGTGCCCCTGGCGATTGCCGCTGGTGCCAGCGGCGTGGGGGTGGGATCGGCCGTCAACCGTCTCTCCGATCCCCTGGCCATGGTGGCGGCGGTGCGCGGCTTGCGCGATGCCCTGGGGAGCGCCCTGGCCCCATGCCTAATCTGAAGTCCTAAACACCTACCCCCCTGTCATGGGTTCTCTGATCTGGCTTCTGCAGTGGCCAATCCGGGCCGTGGTGCTCTTGATCGTGGCCTGGTTGCCCCTCGGCGTGGAGGTGAGCAGCTTTCCGGTTGCCCTGCTCTCGGCCGTGGTGATCGGTTTGCTCGGCACCCTGTTGATCCTGCCCCTGAAGCTGGTGCTGGGTCCGATCTGGGCGGTTACCAGCCTGGGCGGCTTGATCAGTCCGGTGAGCCTGCTGTTCAACTGGGCCATCACCGTCATCCTGTTTGGCCTGGCGGCCTGGTTGATCCAGGGCTTTCGGCTCAGGAACGGCCTGGTCAGCGCGATCCTGGGCGGGGTGGTGTACGCGGTGCTGTCGGCTGTGATCCTGCGGGCCTTCGGCCTGGACGTGGACTTCACCAGGGCCGCTGGCCTGCTGATGGCCGTAACTGCAGCCTGAGTCACAACTGATGGGCTCTGGCCCGAGAATGGGCTAATGGTTCCATTCCAGCTCCACGCCCCTTACCTGCCCAAGGGCGACCAGCCCACGGCCATTGCCGGGCTGGTGAGCGGGGTGGAGGCGGGCGAGCGTTACCAGACCCTGCTGGGGGCGACCGGCACCGGCAAGACCTTCACGATCGCCAACGTGATCGCCCAGACCGGCCGGCCGGCCCTGGTGCTGGCCCACAACAAAACCCTGGCGGCCCAGCTCTGCAATGAGCTGCGGGAGTTTTTCCCGCACAACGCCGTTGAATATTTCATCAGCTATTACGACTACTACCAGCCGGAGGCCTACGTGCCCGTCTCCGACACCTACATTGCCAAAACAGCATCGATCAACGAAGAGATCGACATGCTGCGCCACTCGGCAACCCGCTCGTTGTTTGAGCGCCGCGATGTGATCGTGGTGGCCTCGATCAGCTGCATCTACGGCCTGGGTATTCCCAGTGAATACCTCAAGGCGGCGGTGAAATTTCAGGTGGGTGAGACCCTCAACCTGCGCGGCTCTTTGCGGGAGCTGGTGAATAACCAGTACTCCCGCAACGACCTGGAAATCTCGCGCGGGCGTTTCCGGGTGCGGGGCGATGTGCTGGAAATCGGCCCTGCCTATGAAGACCGGCTGGTGCGGATTGAGCTGTTCGGCGATGAGGTGGAGGCGATCCGCTACGTGGATCCCACCACCGGCGAAATCCTGCAGAGCTTGGAAAACATAAGTATCTATCCGGCCAAGCACTTCGTGACCCCCAAGGAGCGGCTGGGGGAGGCGATCCAGGCGATTCGCACCGAGTTGCGCGAACGCTTGGAGCTGCTCAACGGCCAGGGGCGGCTGCTGGAGGCCCAGCGCCTGGAGCAGCGCACCACCTACGACCTGGAGATGCTCGAGCAGGTGGGTTACTGCAATGGGGTGGAGAACTACGCCCGCCATCTGGCCTGCCGCGAAGCGGGCACGCCGCCGGAGTGCCTGATCGACTACTTCCCCAAGGACTGGCTGCTGGTGGTTGATGAGAGCCACGTCACCTGCTCCCAGCTGCAGGCCATGTACAACGGCGACCAGTCGCGCAAACAGGTGCTGATCGAGCACGGCTTTCGCCTGCCTTCAGCTGCCGATAACCGGCCGCTGAAGGGCTCGGAGTTCTGGGAGAAGGCCCAGCAGACGATCTTCGTGAGCGCCACCCCGGGCAACTGGGAGATGGAGCAGAGCCACGGCCAGGTGGTGCAGCAGGTGATCCGGCCCACCGGCGTGCTCGATCCGATCGTGGAAGTGCGCCCCACCGAGGGTCAGGTGGATGACCTGCTGGGCGAGATCCGCACCCGGGCCGAGAAGCAGGAGCGGGTGCTGGTGACCACCCTCACCAAGCGGATGGCGGAAGATCTCACCGACTATCTCGCCGAAAACGGGGTGCGGGTGCGCTACCTGCACTCGGAGATCCATTCGCTCGAGCGGATCGAGATCATCCAAGACCTGCGCAATGGCGAATATGACGTGCTGGTGGGGGTGAACCTGCTGCGGGAGGGCCTCGACCTGCCCGAGGTGTCCCTGGTGGCGATCCTCGATGCCGACAAGGAGGGCTTCCTGCGGGCCGAGCGCTCCTTGATCCAGACCATCGGCCGAGCTGCCCGCCACATCGAGGGCGTAGCTCTGCTCTACGCCAACAACCTCACCGATTCGATGGCCAGGGCGATCTCGGAAACGGAGCGCCGCCGGGCAAGTCAGCACGCCTACAACCAACGGCACGGCATCACCCCCACCCCCGCCGGCAAGCGGGCCGGCAATTCGATCCTGGCCTCTTTGGAGCTGTCGCGCCGGCTCAACGACGACCAGCTGGAGCAGGCCACCGAGCAGGCCGAACACAACGAGGTGCCGCTCGATGCCCTGCCGGAGCTGATCCAGCAGCTGGAGGAGAAGATGAAGGGGGCCGCCAAGAATCTGGAGTTCGAGGAGGCGGCCAACCTGCGCGACAAGATCAAAAACCTGCGCCAGAAGCTGGTGGGTAGGGCTTAGCCCCTGCAAGCAGGCTTAGCGCCCGGCGGCTTTGAGGACAACTTTGATTGTTTTGGCCATGATCAGCAGATCCAGCCAGAGGCTGGCGTTGCGGAGATAAAAGAGGTCGTAGCTGAGTTTGAGCTCCGAATCTTCCACGCTGGATGTGTAGGGCATATTCACCTGGGCCCAGCCGCTCAGGCCTGGGCGCACCCAGTGGCGCAGCCGGTAATTGGGAATCTCCGCCTCAAGCTTCACCTCGAGTTCGGGTCGTTCCGGCCGCGGGCCGATCAGGCTCATTTCACCCCGGAGCACATTGATAAGCTGGGGCAGTTCGTCGAGGCGGGTTCTGCGCAGCCAGCGACCTATTCGGGTGACGCGATCATCCCCTTCCTTGGCCCAGAGGGCGTCTTCGCCTTCCGCCTCGGGTACCATCGAGCGCAGTTTGAGCACGGCGAAGGTTTGGCCCAGCAGGCCGGTGCGTTGCTGGCGGTAGATCACCGCAGCGCCATCCTCCAACCAGATCAGCCCTGCCGCCAGGGCTAACACCGGGCTGGCCAGGAGCAGCAGCACCAGGCTGAGCAGCACATCGGCGAAGCGTTTGAGTTGCTGCTCGAAATTGCTCTGCTCCCCATCGATTCGGCTTGAGAACAGCAGCCATTGATCGCCCACCCAGCGGGGCGGAATCCGCTGGAGATACTGTTCCGCCAGGGCAGTTAGGGAGATCACGGGATGGCCCTGGCCCACCACATTTTCGCAAAACTGCAGCACATTCGCCTCAGCGACGACGCCACTGCTTAGGGCGATGGCTGAGCTGGGCGGATCGCTGGACCAGAGCGTTGGGCTGAACTCAAGCACCAGGGGCATCGGTAGGGCACTTGGGCTGCGCCGCCATTCCTGGCCAACGGCCTCGGCCTCCTGTTCCATCGCCACGATCTGCCAGGCCGGCTGGGTGTTGAGCAGGCGACCCTGGCGCAGGCCGAGGCGCACAAGGGCGCTCCAGGGCACCAGCAGGCTGAACAGGGGAATCAGGCTGCCCCGGTGCAGCAGGGTGATTGCTGGAGAGGCCCGCAACAGCCAGCCCAGCAGGGCGCTTGCCACCAGAGAGGCCCCTGCGGTGGTGGCGAGCCGCAGAAGCATGCGGCTCCTGCGCAGCCGCGGCTGTTTCAGCAGCGTGTAGGAGCCGAACAGCCAGCCCAGGCTGAGATAGATCAGCACCAGGGCCAGCAGCAGCAGCTGTTGGTTGGCCAGGTTGCTCTGGCGCAGGGCGTTGATGGCTACGGCCAGCAGCACCAATCCCGCCCCATCGAGGCTGGCGGCAACGGCCAGGGGCAGGCGAGGGCGGGCCCAGCCCATCAGCTGGGGGCCTCCATTCCCTGAGTCTCAGTAACCTGAGCCTCAGTGCCCTGAGCCCGGTGCAGCACGGCACCCCCCAGGTTGAAGGTGGCGTGCACCGCCCGCAGGGCGCGCACCCCATCGGCTTCGGCCACCACGCAGCTGGTGCGGATCTCGCTGGTGGCGATCAACTCGATGTTGATGCCCGCTTCGGCCAGGCTGCGGAACATGCGGGCGGCGGTGCCCGGAGTGCAGGGCATGCCGGCACCGACGGCGCTGATTCGGGCGATGGCCGGGCCCTGCTCGAAGCGCGCCCCGGGCCACTGGCGCAGCAGGGGCGCCATGGCTTGCTCGGCCCTGGCCAGGTCGTCGCGCTTAAGCACAAAGCTCATGTCGCGACTCGGGCCTGGATGGGTGCGCTCCGACTGCACGATCGCATCGAGGCTGATGCCGGCATCGGCCAGGGTGCGGCAGACGGCCGCGGCGGTGCCGGGTCGATCGGGCAGGCGCTGCACCGTCACCTGGGCCTGGCCGCGGTCGAGGGCGACGCCGCGCACGGCCGGATCGCCGAGCTGGCAGGGGCCTGGGTTGGTACGCAGCTGCTGCTCGGGCAATTCGAAGGCCTCGCTGGCTGCCCGTAGGGCCTTCTCCCCCTGCTGCCCGTCGACAAGGCAACTCACCTTCACCTCGCTGGTGGCGATCAGCCGCAGGTTGATGCCGTAGCGGGCCAGGGTGTCGAACAGCTTGGCGGCCACGCCAGGCCGGCCCATGATTCCGGCGCCGGAGATGCTCAGCTTGGCCAGGCCCGCCTCGGCCTTGAGCTGGGCGCCGCCGGCGCCCAGGGCTGCCAGCACTTCCCGGCACACCAGCTGGGCCCGGTCGGATTCGGCCGCGGCCAGGGTGAAGGCGATGTCGTTGGAGGCGCCTTCATGGGTGGCCTGCACGATCAGGTCGATGTTGAGGCCGGCATTGCCCAGGGCCTCAAATAGCTGGGCCGCAACCCCGGGTTGGTCTGGCACATGGGAGAGGGCCAGCACGGCCTGGTTTGCTTCCAGCTCGGCGCTGTCGACCGGCTTGCTGAGTTCCAGTCCCTCGTGGCCGATGGGCCGGCCGGCGCCACTGGTGAGGCGGGTGCCGGGGGCCTCGCTCCAGCTGGAGCGCACCACCAGGGGCACCCCATAGTTGCGGGCGATTTCCACGGCCCGCGGGTGGAGCACGGAGGCCCCGAGGCTGGCCAGCTCGAGCATCTCATCACAGCTGACGCTGGCCATCAGCTGGGCATCGGCCACCTGGCGGGGGTCGGTGGTGAGCACCCCGGGCACATCGGTGTAGATCTCGCAGGCGTCAGCCCCCAGCGCCGCCGCCAGGGCCACCGCCGAGGTGTCCGATCCCCCCCTGCCCAGAGTGGTGATTTCGGGGGTGCCGCCGGCGCCGCTGCTGGTGCCTTGGAAGCCCGCCACCACCACCACCTGGCCATCAGCGAGTAGGCGCAGCAACCGGTCGGTGCGGATTTCCAGGATGCGGGCGCGGCCGTGGGCCGATTCGGTGACGATGCCGGCCTGGGTGCCGGTCATCGAGACCGCCGGCACGCCCTGTGTATGGAGGGCCATCGACAGCAGGGCGATCGACACCTGTTCACCGGTGGCCAGCAGCATGTCCATCTCCCGTTGGGGCGGATTCCTGCTGATGGCCGCGGCCAGGCTGGTGAGTTGGTCGGTGGTGTGGCCCATGGCCGACACCACGATCACCAGCTCGTGGCCCTCCTCCCGGCAGCCGGCGATGCGGCGGGCCACCGCCTGAATCCGCTCCACATCGGCCACCGAGGTGCCGCCAAACTTCTGAACCAACAGGGCCATGGCGGGGCGCGGCGGCAGGCGTAGGTAAAGGAAGGATTGATTATCCGCCTTGGTCTATGACCGTCATGCTCTCGCCCTGGAGGTGGGCTTGGCTTGGCCTCTGGTTGGGCCCTGTTAGGGAGTTTGTACAGCTGTACAAACTCCAGGAGCCTTGTTTTGGAGACCACTGTTCAGTTCAGCCCGCCAGCAGGAAGCCGTCGCGGAAGGCGTCGCCAGCGGGGGTGCCCCGTTTGAGGGCGGCTTCCACCTCGAGCAGCTGGCCGAGCAGGCGCAGGAAAACGGCGCTCTGGCGGCCGCGGATCTGTTTGCGCATCACATAGATGCGTTTGGGGTTGCCAATGCCGGCCGCCTTGGCGATCACGGCCACGTCCTGCTCGCCGGCGCGCTCCAGCAGGCTGACCCAAAGCCAGCCACGGATCTGGCTGCTCAGGGCGGCCACGATCCGCAGGGCCGGTTCGTTGGCGGCCAGCAGGGCATCCAGCAGGGCAATGGCATCGGCGGGGCGTCCCGCCAGCAGGGCATCGCCCGCCGCCAGGGAGCTGGTGGCCTGGCCCCCCACCAGGGCATGCACGGCAGCGAGGCCGATCGTGGCGCCGGAGCCGACAAACAGGCTCAGCTTCTCGAGCTCGCTGGCCAGGCGGGAGCTGTCGCTGCCGATGGCGTCGGCCAGGGCTTCGGCGGCGGCCGGCTCAAGGCTGAGCCCCAGCTCCCGGGCGGTGCGGCTCACCAGGTCCACCTGGCCAGCGCCGTCCCAGATGGCCGGCAGGGCAAAGCTCTGCTCCCGGGCCAGGCCTGCCTTCACCAGCTTCTGCAGGGCCTTGGTGGTGCGCAGGCGGGCGTCGGGTTTGCCGGGGCTGACCAGCACCAGATGGCAGCCATCGGCCACCTGGGCCAGGGCGGCCTCGAAGCCCTCGGCCAGCTCGGCCGGGCACTGGCTGCAGAAGGGGCTGCGCTGCAGCAGCACCACCCGGCTGCCGGCGCCGAACGGGGGCGTGCGGGCCTCCTCAAGGGCCTGGGCCGCCTGGCCGCCGTCGTTGCCATCGAGGCGGCTGAGGTTGAGGCTGGCCCAGGTGGGATCGAGCTGCTCCTGCACCAGGGCCTCCACGGCGCGGTTGCGGGCCGCCTCGTCTTCGCCCCAGAAGAGGTGGATGGGCATCGGGTGGGGGCTGGGGGCTTGCTGTCGGCGGCGCTCAGAGGCGCATGGCGCTGAGCACGGGGTGCAGGCCAGTTTGGGCCAGGGCGGGATGGTCGGTGACCAGCACTGCTGCATCGGCCTGGATGGCGGTGGCCAGCTCGATGGCGGCGCTGTCATCCAGTTGTGGTTCCTGGCGGCGCAGGCGCACGGCCGCTGCCGCAATGGCCGCATCAACGGGAACCAGCTGCCAGTGGATCGGATTTTCGAACGCCCTGGCGTAGCGCTGGGCCAGGGCTTCATCGCCGCAGGCCAGGGGTCCCTCGAGCACCCGGATCAGGCTCACGGAGCTCACCACCCCGATCCAGTAGCCCGCGGCGATGCCCTGCATCAGGGGCTGGAGGTGCTTGCCAGCGCACCCTGGGGCTCCAGGTTCTGAACGGGCTGCACGAAGGCCGGTGCTGCTGGCGCCGGTCGGGCCGGATGGCGTTGGTTGGGGTCCCAGCTGCCGCAGGCTCGGATCGGTGGGCGCCTGTCCGGCCAGTGGCACCAGGGCGGCCATGGGGGTGCGGTGCCGCTGAATCACGATGCGCTCGCCGGCCGCGGCCCGCTCCAACAGCTCCGGCAGGCGCTTGCGGGCTGCCTCAACGCCAAGGCTGGTTTCCAGGGTGCTGGCGTCCTGGGTGTTGGCAGAGCTGGGCTGGGGTGTGTTCAAGCGTCTCCGGAATCCTGTACAACCTGTACAGGTTGTACAGGTTGTACAGGATCGCCGACAGATGAATTGAATGACATGGGTCGACAGATTTGACGCCCGGGTTTGTCCCTGCCTGTGCGGTAGAGCAGGCTCTTCTGGTGACTGACGACGTTGTATGGCCGACGCCGGCGCCGAGTTTGATCATCCGATTTTTTCTGAGAGCCTGCGCCTGATCCGAGACTTGCCGGGAACGGCGGCGGCGCTGGCGGCGCTCAGCACCCTGCAGCAGGACGTGTTGCTGCGGCTGATCCACAGCAGTGGCGATCCTGAGCTGGCCGGACACTTGCGGTTTGGGCCGGGGGCCTGTGAGGCGGCTCTGGCGGCCCTGGCTGCCGGGGCGCCGATCCTCACCGACACGGCCATGGCCGCGGCGGCGGTGGCGCCGATGGCGCGGCGCACCTTCGCCAATCAGGTGCGCAGCGTGCTCGAGTGGGCACCCGAGCGGGCGCCGGCGGGCTCGACGCGCACGGCCGTAGGGATGGCGGCGGCGTTGGCCGGGCAGGCCCAGCCAGGCCTGGTGTTGATCGGCAGTGCCCCCACGGCCCTGGAGGTGCTGCTGGAGCTGGTGGCGGCAAAAACCGTGCCGGCGCCGGCCCTGGTGATCGGCATGCCGGTGGGGTTTGTGGGGGTGGCCCAGAGCAAGCGCCACCTGGCTGAGAGTGGCCTGGTGCATATCCGGCTCGAGGGCTCCAAGGGCGGAGCCGGCCTGGTGGCTGCGGCCTGCAACGCCCTGCTGCGCTCTGCCTGGCTTCAGGCGGCGAGTGCGCCGCCCCCTTTGATCTCCTGATCCACCTGGATGACGCTGTTGGCCTCGATGCGGCCCAGCACCTGGCGGGCCCGCAGCACCACCGCTGCCGGCACCCCGGCCAGGCGGGCGGCCTCGATGCCGTAGCTGCGGCTGGCGCCGCCGGGGGCCACCCGGTGCAGGAACACCAGGGCGTCGCCGGTTTCCTGCACCAGCACCTGGGCGTTGGCCACATTCGGGAGCTGGTCGGCCAGGGCGTTGAGCTCGTGGTAGTGGGTGGCGAAGATCGAGCGGGCGCCGATGCCGCCGCGCTCGGCTGGGGTGGCCAGGTGTTCGGCCACGGCCCAGGCGATCGAGAGGCCGTCGAAGGTGGCGGTGCCGCGGCCGATCTCATCGAGCAGCACCAGGGAGCGGGCGCTGGCGTGGTGAAGGATGTTGGCGGTTTCGGCCATCTCCACCATGAAGGTGGATTGGCCGCTCGCCAGGTCGTCGCCGGCGCCGACGCGGGTGAAGATGCGATCGGCGATGCCCAGGCGCGCCGAAGCCGCTGGAATCCAGCTGCCCATCTGGGCCATCAGCTGCAGCAGGCCGCTCTGGCGCAGGTAGCAGCTCTTGCCGCTGGCGTTGGGGCCGGTGAGGATGATCAGGTCGGGAGTGAGGGCTGCCTCGGGGATGGCCTCGGGGATGGCACCTAGCACCAGGCTGTTGGCGGTGAAGGGCTCCTCCACCAGCAGCTGCTCCACCACCGGGTGGCGGCCGGCTTCGATTTGCAGCAGGCGGGCCTCGGGGCCGCTCGGGTCGGTGATTTCCGGGCAGCAGTAGCCGCCGGTGGCGGCCACCTCGGCCAGGGCGGCGAGGGTGTCGAGCTCGGCCACCAGGCGGGCGGCGTTGCGGATGGCGGCGGCCTGCTCGCCGACGCGGCCGCGCAGGCTGCAGAACAGCTCGTATTCCCGCTGGGCGGCGCGGGCCTTGAGCTGCTGGATGGCGCCCTCGCGGTTGCGCAGGGCCGGGGTGACGAAGCGCTCCTCGTTGGCCAGGGTCTGGCGGCGGATCCAGTGCTCCGGCACCGCCGCCGCCTTGGCCTTGGTGACGGCCAGGAAGTAGCCGAAGGTGCGGTGGTATTGGAGTTTGAGGCTGATGATGCCGCTGAGCCGCCGCTCCTCGGCCTCCTGGCCGGACAGCCAGGCGTCCTGGTCGTCGAGCTGGTTGCGCAGCCCATCGAGGGCCGGGTCGACGCCGTCGTGGATCAGGCCGCCCTCACTGAGGGAAAGGGGTGGGGCATCGAGCAGGGTGTGGCGCAGGTCAGCGGCCAGGGCCTCGAGCTCGGGCCAGGGGCGGGCCAGGGCCTGTAGGGGGGCGCTGCTGGCTTTGGCGAGCTGGGCGGCCAGCTGGGGCAGGCGCTCGAGACCATCAGCTAGGGCCACCAGATCCCGGGCGCCGGCGCTGCCCGCCCCGGCGCGGCCGGCCAGCCGCTCCAGGTCGCCCATGGGCCGCAGCAGCCGGCGAATCGCCAGCCGCAGGGAGCGCTGGGCCACCAGCTCGCTGACGCCCCCTTGGCGCTCCAGGATCGCGGGGCGCTCCACCAGCGGCGCCAGCAGCCAGCGGCGCAGGCAGCGGCCGCCCATGGCGGTGTGGGTGCGATCCAGCGCCCAGAGCAGGGAGCCGTGGATGCTGGCGCCCAGCTGGGTTTTGGTGAGCTCCAGGTTGCGGCGGGTGGCGGCATCGAGCACCAACTGGTCGCCGGCATGCCAGGTGGTGGGGGGATCCAGGGGCACCTGGGCCGTCTGGAAGGTGGTGTCCAGGTAGGTCACCAGGCCGCCCGCTGCCCGTAGTGCCAGCGGTGCTTCCCCCAGCCCCAGGCCAGCGAGGCTGGCCAGGCCGAAGCGCTGCTTGAGGGTGGCGGACGCTTCCGGCGCCTCAAAGGGGGTGCGGGGCAGGGGCGTCAGCCGCAGGGCCTCGGGGCACCAGGCGGGGCTGGAGCTGGGGTCTGCGGGGCTGGGCCAGAGCACCTCGGCGGCCTCCACCTGCAGCAGTTCCTGGTGCAGGGCATCGCTGCCTTCGCGCTCGGTGACCCGGAATTCGCCGGTGCTCACATCGGCCACCGCCAGGCCCCAGCGGCGGCCAGAACGATCCCGATCGCTGGAGCCCGCGCCCTCCAGCACCACGGCGCAGAGCCAGTTGTTGCGGCGGGCGGCCAGCAGGCCCTCCTCCAGCACCGTGCCCGGGGTGAGCACGCGGGTGATGCCCCGTTTGAGCAGTTCCCCTTTGGCTGGCCCCTTGCTGGCGGCGGTTTCCAGCTGGTCGCAGAGGGCCACACTCAGGCCGCGGCGCACAAGTTCACCGCAGTAGCGCTCGGCGGCATGGTGGGGGATGCCCGCCATCGGCACCCGGCCGAGCGCCTTGCCGGCCTCCTTGCCGGTGAGGGTCAGCTCCAGCAGGCGCGAGAGGGTGATGGCATCTTCGAAGAAGCACTCGAAGAAGTCGCCCAGGCGATAGAGCAGCACTCGGTCGGGATGGGCGCGCTTGAGCTCCACGTAGTGGCGCAGCATCGGCGGCAGCTGCTCCGGCTCCACCAGGCCGTGGTGGTGCCAGGGGGGCAGGTCGGAGTCGGGCTCGGTGGGGGAGTCGGCGCTGGCGGCCGGCGGGGCTTCCTGCGCCGGCCTGGGGCTGGCCTGGCGGGTGCGGGGCCGGCCCGCGTTGGCAGGCGGCGCCAGCTCCTCAGTAGCCGGCGGGCTCTCCTCGGGCAGGCCCAGGGCGGCTGCAAGCGAAAGCTGCTGGTCGGCTTCCGCGGCCACGGCGATGGGGTTGCTCGGGGGGAGCTGATGGTAGGTGCGCTGGCCCGATCAGCTCTGCGGGAATGTTCAGCTTTTTTGGGTCAGTTTTTTTTGGGAATAAACTCGACCTCGGGAATTCCCTCGAAGTCGGCGTCCTGGGTGAGCAAGGTGGCCTGGTGGGCTAAGGCGGTGGCCAGAGCGTTTCAGCAATGGCCCATCGATCACGCTTGCGTAGAACGTAGCTCTGGTCGATCTTCTTGGGGCTGGCATCGAGTTGTGAAGCAACGGTGCTGGAAGCCTGGTCCTGCGTGTGAGAATCCCCCAACTGACCGGCAAAGCGCCGCTGCTGATCTATGCAGATCCTCAACACCCTCACCGTTCTGGCCCTGGTGGTGCTGTCGTTTGCCCTGATCGTGGCGGTGCCGGTGCTCTACGCCAGCAGTGAGGATTCGGGCCGCTCCAACCGCCTGATTCTGCTCGGGGGCATTGCCTGGGTGGCGCTGGTGCTGGTCAACTGGGGTATGAGTCTTTTCGTGGTCTGACGATTGGCGATTTTTGAGGGCCGGTTTACGGACACGGGTGGTCTGCGCATCGCCGTGGTGGTCGCCCGCTTCAACGACCTGGTGACCGGCAAGCTGCTCAGCGGCTGCCTCGACTGCCTGGGCCGCCACGGCATCGATATTGGCTCCGGCGACGGCTCCGGCAGCGCCCAGCTGGATGTGGCCTGGGTGCCCGGTAGCTATGAGATTCCCCTGGTGGCCCAGCGACTGGCAGCCAGCGGGCGCTATCAGGTGGTGATCACCCTGGGGGCGGTAATTCGCGGCGACACGCCCCACTTCGATGTGGTGGTGGCCGAGGTGAGCAAGGGCGTGGCTGCCGTGAGCCGTGCCACCGGCGTGCCGGTGATCTTTGGCGTGCTCACCACCGACACCCTGCAACAGGCCCTGGAGCGGGCCGGCATCAAGAGCAACCTGGGCTGGAATTACGCCCTCCAGGCCCTCGAGATGGGCAGCTTGATGGCGGCACTGCCGGACTGAGCTGCCTCACGAGCTGCCTCACGAGCAGCATCATGACCTGCCTCATGAGCAGATTCATGAGCTGCTTCTGAGGGGCTTGTTCCCGTGCGGGCTGCTTGTGGGAACCCTTGGGGGTGTCTGCCGAGGTACTTAGGGAGGTTGTACAGATGTACAACCTCCTCGAGAGCCCTGGGTCAACCCCCTACCGATCCCGCCGCCATGACCACCGTTCCACTGGCACAGGCTCGCCAACAGCTCTCCGGATTGGTTGATCGCGTGCGGGCCGGTGAGCCGGTGGTGATTAGCCGCCATGGCAAGCCGGTGGCGCGGCTGGTTTTTGAGCCCTCGGCCGATCCCACGGCCCAGCAGTGGCTTGAGCGCTTACGTCGCCTGCACCACGAGGCAAGCCATGGAGCCGTTTGATCCCTGGCGGCGGATGGGCAGCCATGGCCGGCTGCTCGATGTCTCCTTGTTGCGGGCACTGCTGGTGCCGGGGCCTGACGGGGCTGCCGCACTGGATTGGTTGGAGCAGGTGGGCGGTGGCCTGCTGATGGTGAGTGGCTGGAGTGTGCTGGAGTTTGAGGGGGAGCTCACTGGCTTGCCGCAACGTGAGCGTCTGGATGCCTTTCTCGCCGAGCGTTGCCCGGTGGTGTGTTTCGAGCCTGACGACTTCGCGATGGTGCGTCACTGGCAGCGCTATCGACCTGGCCTGGCGGCGCTGCCCCTGTTGCTCCAGCTTCATTTGGCCTATCGGCTGGGCTTGCTGCCGGTGACCCTCGAACCTGACTTGGCAGCAGCTGCTGGCCTGATGTCTTACCCGGTGGAGGAGCTCTGTTTCACCAGCAGCTCCTGGGGGGCGGCGTCGCTGAAGCCCAGCTGCCGGTAGAAGCTGGCGCTGTTGGTGGTCATCAGGTAAGTGCGGGTCACGCCGCGCAGGGCTGGGGCCGCCAGCAGGGCCTCCACCAACTGGCGGCCCAGCCCCTGGCCCTGGAGGTCTGGCGGGATCACCACATCCCAGAGCACGGCGCGAAAGACGCCATCGCTGCTGGCCCGCCCGAATCCCACCAACCGCTTGCCGCGCCAGATACTCACCACCGCCGCACTGCCGGCCAGCATCTGGCGCAGCTGGCCGAGGCTGCGCCCCCGGGCCCAGAAGGCGTGCTGGTTGAGGAGCCGTTGCAGCTTCCACAGCCCGCGGCTCGGCCACAGGCCCGGGCCCAGCCCCAGCCAGCGCAGGCCGGGTGCCCCTGGGGCATGGATCAGGAGGCGCGGTGCGTCCATGGCAGCATTACCCGTAGACAAAGGGCGATCGGTGCAGCAGCGCAAGGGCATCATCCTGGCCGGGGGCAGTGGCACCCGGTTGCACCCGATCACCCAGGCGGTGAGCAAGCAGTTGCTGCCGGTCTTCGACAAGCCGATGGTCTACTACCCGCTCAGCACCCTGATGCTGGCGGGGATCCGGGAGGTGCTGATCATCACCACCCCCCACGACCGGGCCGCCTTTGAGCGGCTGCTCGGCGATGGCTCCGCCTGGGGCATGGCCATTGAGTACGCCGTGCAGGCCAACCCTGATGGGCTGGCCCAGGCCTTTTTGATCGGCGCCGATTTCCTCGCCGGTGCGCCGGCGGCCCTGGTGCTGGGCGACAACCTGTTCCATGGTCACGACCTCAGCCCCCAGCTGCAGGCCACCAATGGCGGCAGGGCGGGGGCCACGGTGTTTGCCTACCCGGTGCGCGATCCCGAGCGCTACGGCGTGGTGGAGTTTGCCGCCGATGGGCGGGTGCTGAGCATTGAGGAGAAGCCCGCCAAACCCCGCTCCCGCTTTGCGGTGACAGGCCTCTATTTCTACGACGACACCGTGGTGGAGCGGGCGCGGCGGGTGCTGCCCTCGGCCCGCGGCGAGCTGGAGATCACCGACCTCAACCGCCAGTATCTGGGGGAGGGGCTGCTGCAGGTGGAACTGATGGGCCGAGGCATGGCCTGGCTCGATACGGGCACCTGCGATTCCCTGCATGAGGCCGGCAGCTACATCCGCACCCTGGAACACCGCCAGGGACTGAAGGTGGGCTGCCCGGAGGAGGTGGCCTGGCGGATGGGCTGGATCAGCGGCGCCCAGCTCGAGGCCCTGGCCCTGGCGTTGCGCAAGAGCGGCTACGGCGATTATTTATTGCAGTTGCTGGAGAGTGGCGATGCGGGCTGAGTCGTTGCGGGGTTCTGGTGGGGCCGTGGTGGAGGGTCCCCTGCTGCTGACGCCCCAGGTGTTCGGCGACGATCGTGGCTTTTTCCTGGAGAGCTGGAATGGGGAGCGCTGGCAGGAGCTGCTGGCGGCCCATGGCCAGAGCCCCGTGCCCTTCGTGCAGGACAACCACTCCCGCTCGGCCCGGGGCGTGCTGCGCGGGCTGCACTGGCAGCTGCCGCCCCACCCCCAGGCCAAGTTGGTGCGTTGCGTGCTGGGGTCGATCTTTGATGTGGCAGTGGATCTGCGCCGTGGCTCGCCCAGCTTCGGCCAGTGGTTGGGGGCTGAGCTGAGCGCCGCCAATCACCAGCAGCTCTGGATCCCGGTGGGCTTCGCCCACGGCTTCCTCACCCTCAGCGAGCACGCCGAAGTGCTCTACAAGACCACCGACTTCTGGAGCCGCAGCTGTGAGCGGGCCCTGCGCTGGGACGATCCCGACCTGGCGATTAGCTGGCCCCAGCTGGAGACTGCCCCCCTGCTTTCCGAGAAGGATGGGGCGGCCCCGCTGCTGGCGGAGCTGGGCGCCGCCGACCGGTTCAACTGAGCTTGCGACTTGACAGGCATCCCGCTCTAACAGTCATCCCGACTTAACAGTCATTGCGACTTATTAATGCTGAATTGGCGAAAGCCTGTTGACCCCGGCGCGGGCCTGGGCAGGGGCGGCTGGCTCTATTGCGGTCGGCTGGCTGGATCGATATAACTCTGCTGATAAGAGCCGCGCCGTTCCGGCAAGGGGGCTGATGATATCTAAATTCATTGCGCTGCTCGATCGCTGGATTGCGACTTCCAGTGGTGCCGACCGCCGGATTGAGGAGCTCGAAGCCCTGCATCGCAAGGGCCTCTATGCCATTCGCCACTCGCCTGAGGTGGATGTGGCCCCAGCTGACTACTGCGAAGCGGCCGGCCTTCCCCGCGGCACCTACTGGCCGGTGGTGGTGGCTGCCGTGCTCGATGAGGTGTCCAACAGCCAGCAGAGCCACACCGTCGAAACCCTCAGGGCCCTGGTGCAGGCAAATTTCCTCAAGCAGCAGGGGATGGAGCGCACCCTGGCTTTCATGGCCAAAGCAAACCCTGTCGCCAAGACCCTGATCTTCGACCGCCGGCTGGATGCCGCCTGAGCCTGAATCTGAGATGACTGACCTGCTTCCTGCTGGTATTGATCGGGTGCTGGTGACCGGCGGCGCCGGCTTCATCGGCGGCGCGGTGGTGCGCCGCCTGCTGCGCGATACGACCGCGGCCGTGTTCAACCTCGACAAGGTCGGCTACGCCAGCGACCTGACCAGCATCGGCCCTAACCCGCGCCACCAGTTCTTGAAGGTTGATCTCGCCGACGGGGCCGCCACGGCCGAGGCCGTGCGCGTGGCTGACCCAGACCTGGTGATGCACCTGGCGGCGGAAAGCCATGTGGACCGCTCGATCGATGGGCCCGGCGCCTTCATTGAGAGCAATGTGACGGGCAGCTTCAACCTGCTGCAGGCGGTGAGGTCCCACTGGGAGGCCCTGGCCAGCGAGCGGCAGGCAGCTTTTCGCTTCCACCACATCAGTACCGATGAGGTGTTTGGCTCCCTGGGGCCCGAGGGTCGCTTTTCAGAAACCACCCCCTACGACCCCCGCAGCCCCTATTCGGCGAGCAAGGCTGCGAGCGACCACCTGGTGAGCGCCTGGCACCACACCTATGGCCTGCCTGTGGTGCTCACCAACTGCTCCAACAACTACGGCCCCTGGCAGTTCCCCGAGAAGCTGATCCCGGTGGTGATCCTCAAGGCGGCGGCGGGCGAGCCGATTCCGCTTTACGGCGATGGCGCCAACGTGCGCGACTGGCTCTACGTGGAAGACCACGTGGAGGCCCTGCTGCTGGCGGCGACCCGGGGACGCCTGGGCCAGAGCTACTGCGTGGGCGGGGCAGGCGACCATGGCAGCCCGAGCGAACGCACCAACACGCAGGTGGTGGAGGCGATCTGCAGCTTGATGGATCAGCTGCGGCCCGAGGGCGCCCCCCATGGACGCCTGATCACGCCGGTGACCGATCGCCCCGGCCACGACCGGCGCTACGCGATCGATGCGGCCAAGATCACCAGCGAACTGGGCTGGCGGCCTGGCCACAGCTTCGAAGAGGGCCTTGGGGCAACGGTGCGCTGGTATCTCGACAACCTGGCCTGGTGTGGGCGGGTGCAGGCCCAGGCCGGCTACCAGGGCCAGCGGATCGGCACCAGGGCGGCGGCTTCCCAGCCCTCTGCCTAGCCCAAGCCCCTCTCGTGTACCCGTACGACCTGTGAAGGTATTGCTCACCGGCGCCGCCGGCCAGCTGGGCCAGGCCCTGATCCACTCCAGGCCCAAGGGGGTAGGGCTGATTGCCTGCGGCCGGGCCGAGTTGGACCTGGCCGATCCGCAGGCCTGCGCCGCAGCGGTGTTTGAGCACAGGCCGGCCTGGGTGCTCAATGCCGGCGCCTATACGGCGGTGGATAGGGCCGAAAGCGAGCCGGAGCTGGCCCATGCCGTCAATGGCGGAGCCCCGGCGGCCTTTGCTGAAGCGCTGGCGTCCACGGGGGGCCGGTTGCTGCAGGTGAGCACGGATTTTGTCTTCAACGGCGCCCAGGGTTCGCCCTACCGGCCCGACCAGCCCCTCGATCCGCTCGGGTTGTACGGCGCCAGCAAGGCCGCCGGCGAGGTGGCGGCACTGCAGTTGGCCGGTGCCCTGGTGCTGCGCACCAGCTGGGTGTATGGCCCGGTGGGTCAGAACTTTTGCCGCACCATGCTGCGGCTCCATCGCGAACGGCCCCAGATCGGCGTGGTGGCCGACCAGGTGGGTTGCCCCACCAGCACCCACACCCTGGCCGCGGCCTGCTGGCGGGCGATCGGGCTGGGGGCCCCCGCCGCCGCCGACCAACCGCGGATTTTGCACTGGAGCGATGCCGGTGCGGCCAGTTGGTATGACTTCGCGGTGGCGATCGGCGAGCTGGGCGTGGCGGCTGGTCTGCTGGAGCGGGCCGCCAGCGTGCGGCCCCTCACCAGCGCCGAATACCCCACCCCCGCCCAGCGCCCCAGCTACTCCTTGCTCGACTGCAGCGCCAGCCGGGCCGCCCTCGGGCTCGAGCCCCAACATTGGCGAGCGGCCCTGGCTGAGGTGTTGGGAGTGGTGTTGGCTGAGGTGAGGCCGGCGGGCTGAGCCGGGGGGCAGCCTGCTGCTTTCGTTGTGCCCATGGCCGTAATTGGTCAGGGCGAATTGCTAATCCCTTTGCCAATCCCTAGTCTTGACCATCCATTGGCTAGCCGAAGGGGCGCCAATCAAGCAAACAACCGGCGATGGCCGCCACTATCTATCTGCACTGGGCCGCGACGGCCTACACCTGGGTGCGCAGCGGGCTCTACCACTCGATCATCCGCGGCGATGGCCAGGTGCAGCGGCTGCACAGCTACGCGGTGGACCTGCCGGCCCACACCTGGCGGCGCAACAGCAATGCGATTGCCCTGAGCTGCGCCTGCATGGGCGGGCGCCCCGATCCCTGGACCATTCCGCCCACCCCCATGCAGCTGGAGGCCCTCTGCCAGGAGGCCGCCGCCGTGGCCCGCAGCTGGGGCTGGGATGCAGGCGCCATCACCATCCAGCGGCTGATGACCCACGCCGAGGCCGCCGCCAACCGCGACGGGCGCCAGCCCCACGACAACTACGGCCCAGTGATCTGGGGCGGCACCGGCGAGCGCTGGGACCTTCTTCAGGGCACCTCGAAAAATGCGATCAGGGCTTGCCTGAAGGCGACAATAACTTATACTTTGAATAGTTAATTGCATCCCTGGTATGGGCCAAAGAGGCTTCTGGGACGAGCAGCAGAGGGTTGACAAGCTCAAAACTAAAAAGCCTGTTCTTGAGCGACTCTCCGAATCGATTCCTTGGGAATCATTTCGCCCACTGCTCGAAAAAGG